>JANXXR010000198.1 GCA_025350525.1 Deltaproteobacteria bacterium | reverse complement strand
CAGCGTGCAGCAGGAACTCGACGCCGTCTTGGACCGGCTGAAGAAGGGCCTGCCGGCCGAGTGGTACGAGAAGGTGCTGGAGTTGATGGCGGCCGACAACGAGCCGGGCGATGCAGCCCCGTAAACTATTGGCCGCCATCGCTCGTCGGCGGCTGCAGTTCCCGGCCGAGCCGTTTGAAGCGCCTACCGCGGCGGAGTTGGACAGCTTGCGGCCCCACCTCGATCCGCAGACGTTCGAGGCGGTGCTCAGGGTCCAAGTGGCGCCGGGCCACGACTGGTTCGCGGCGGTGGACGCGAGCATCGCGCCGGGCACCGCTGCCCGCGTTGCAGCCGTATGGCTGCAAGTCGACTCCGACCGCAGCCGGACCCAAGGGTGAAGACCCCTCCTCCGGACATGCGTGAGCTGGCTCGGCGCCGCCTGGCACGCCTTCAGGAGCCGACGCCAGAGGAGTGGGCGAAGCAGGTGGAGGAGGCGAAGACCCGCGGCTGCGAGCTGGTGCGCGTCGGCAGCCTGATCGTCGAGATCCAGAAGTGCTCAGAGCCATGAAGAAGCCTTCGCTACTGACGGCCCTGGCCAGGACCCGGCTGGAGCACCCTCCCGACGATCCGGAGCGCCGACAAGCCTACCTGGAAGAGGTCGCCCGTCTGCGCGAGCAGGGCATCCTCCTGTTCCGGACGGTCGGTGGCCTCGACCTCAGCATGGACCTGTCGCAAGCATGGGAAGGCGACGAGGAGTAACTGCCGGGAACGCGTAACTGCGGGGACCCGCTGTACCACTGAACGCAACCGAGCGACCCGATGCTCAAGAGTGACGCAGAAACTGCTTGGCGCCAGCCGGCCCGTAGACCGAGAATTGGCGGCGGGGTGATCAGATGAATAAGTACGGACAAATCGCGGTTCTCTCGGCGCAGGATCTGAACGCGCACAAGTTCTCGACACCCGTCGCGGCCTGGCGCCACGCGGCGGCCAAGACCTTTCCTGACCAGGAGGCTTCGCAAGACAAGGGCTGCCCGAAGAACGCCTTCCTAGGACTATGCGAAGAAGGCTTTGTGAAGGGCGTTCCCCCAGGGAACTACTCCGCGGGCCTCGACAACAAGAGCTACGCGGTGAAAGCCGCCCAGCTCCTCGGCACGAACCCGCGCCTCGCAGCATCCGGTGCAAGTGAGCTTTGGAGGCTCGTAATGGACGGACGTGTCAAGAAGCCGAATTCGCAAATGGACGTTGTGCTGAGCCTTTGGAGTGAAGGCTTCATCTCGAACCGCTGAGCCGACCTTATCGAGCAACACGTCCGAACCCGCCGGTCCCCCGACACCCTTCTGCTCCGCCTCGTCAACGAGGCGCAGGATGCGGTCTCATCACCTTCCGGGCCCTTGTGCGCTAATAAGCGGGCGCCCATAAAATTCAGTGCAACCGGCTGATCCTGGCCTTCGCTGCGATCGCAGCCTTGACGGCAGCCTCTACCGCGTTCGCATCGAACGGTTTTTGCAGAAATGCATGAGCCTGAAGATGTTCTGCGGAGTCGCTCATCGTCGCAGTGAGAACCACCACTGGGATCTCCGACCATTCGGGGACGACCCGCATTGCGCTGAGTACTTCGAAGCCGCTCATCACGGGCATCATCAAGTCGAGCACGATGACGTCCGGAGGGGCCTGCGAGTACACGATCTGCAGCGCCTGTTGCCCGTCTGCGGCAACCTTGACCTCGTAGCCGGCCTTGGTGAGAGACCGACGGAGCACCTCGCGAACCACTTCCTCGTCATCGATCACGAGAACAGTGCCTTTGTCGCCGGTCATTTCGCCAAGATGCCACTCTCTGGTGACGAGAGATAGCCCGCGTCACCCCACCATCCTCTTCACCTGCACCGGCGCGAATCCCCTGCCCGTCCGGCTCCGGACGCCACGGCGCTCCAGCTCACGAGCCACGCCACGCAGCGAAAGCCCTTCTGAGTGAAGCTGCCTGGCCACGGCGCGCGCTTCCTCTTCGATGGGGTCAGGCTCCAGCCGCTCGCCATCCGACGCCACACGTCGCCCGTAGGGCGCCTGGCCGCCGGTGTACTCGCCTTGGCTGGCCTTGTGCTGCATGGCCGTCGCCGTGCGCTCCCCGATGGCCTCCCGCTCCCACTGGCTCACCGAGGCGAGGACGTTCAGGACGAGCCGTCCTGCGGCACTGCGGGTGTCGATTTGCTCGCCGACGGAGAGCAGAGCTGCCTTGCCGGACGCGAAGTACTTCTCAACCAGGTGGCCGAGGTCGCGCACGCTGCGGGTGAGGCGGTCCAACTTCACCACTAGCAGCGCATCGGCCTCGCCCGCTTTCAGCATGCCCAGAGCCCGCTGCAGGCCCGGCCGGTCCAGGTGCTTGGCGCTCTCGCCGGCATCGACGATCACCTCCGCCAGTTCCAGGTCGTAGAGCTGCGCGTAGGCCTTCACTTTCGCGCGCTGGGCGTCGAGGCTGACCCCGCGGTCGGCCTGCTTGTCGGTGCTGACCCTCAGGTACGCGATGGTTCTCGTTGGCATGAGAGCGACGTTCGCTCTCTGGGTGGGAGAGTCAAGTCAGGTGCTTCGCTGTAGATAGACTTCCTGGTAGCATGATCCTGCAGGGGGCGATTCATATGAAAGCTCTAGTGAGCATTTTTGCAACGCTCTTGGCGAACGCTGGCGTTCTCGCGGGCGTTACGGGTCTAATTTGGCTCGGCACTATCGGGTACTTTTGGTATGCCCTAGTATGGCTTGTGACTGCTGCGGCGGCCCCTTATCTGATCCTCGGATGGGCCTTGCAGCCCTCGCATATTCTCGCTGCACTCGCAATGCAGTGTCGGACGGGTCCCCAACCGCGACAACGTAGGTTTATGATGCTCGGGTTAGCCGCCCAACTTTATACCGCCTCCATCATTCTAATTTGGTCCATGACCGTCTTGTTTCTAGTCCTGCGTAGTGCCACCCCGCGTTCTGAATTACCTCTCCTCTTCCTGGCTTTTGCGGTCGCGACAGGTCCTTGGGAGCATATGATTTCTTTTGATAAGCCACCCTATGGGGCGACTTCCAGCGGCACCATACTTCTGGCACTGTCGATCAAGCTCGCTTGTCTCCTCGCGTTCGCCTACCTCCTGCTTGTTCGCCCCGAGACGTATACCCCGGTGTGGCTTGTGTTTTCGGCTCCACTGGTTGCCGCAGTTTGTTGGGCTACGCTGGACGTTCACCGAGCTACAGCGTCGAGAAGCGACCAGCTTTGAGGATAGGCTCTGGCGGTTGAGTGTGATTACGACCGAAAGATTCGTCTGGTCCCGGTGCGTCCTCAACAGACCTGCGGCACTGCGGGTGTCGATCTGTTCGCCGACGCTCAGCAGGGCAGCCTTGCCGGGCGCGAAGTA
>JANXXR010000091.1 GCA_025350525.1 Deltaproteobacteria bacterium | reverse complement strand
GTGATGAAAGGTCCCCGAGAGCATCTTGCGGGTCTCGATGCGGCAGAGCGCGCCCACCCGCGACATCATCTCGCGCGCCGACTTGTTGGTGAAGGTGAGCAGCAGGATCTTCTCGGGCGGAGTGCCCGTCTCGAGCAGGTGCGCCACCCGGTAGGTGAGCGTCCGCGTCTTTCCGGAGCCCGCGCCCGCCACCACCAGCGTCGGCCGCGGATCGCAGAGCGCGACGGCGCGCTGCTCGTCGGAGAGATCGCGATCGTAGTCGACGAGGCCCTTTTTCAGAGGAGCGCTGGTCTTGAGCGCGTAGCGGCGGACGGCCGTGGGCACTGGCTGGACGAGCGCGGTCTCGGTGGGCATCGCGCGCACCGTACGTGAACAGGCGTACAGGGGTCAAGCGCGGCGCAGGTGCGACTCTTTCGCCGGCAGCTTCGAGTGCGCCAGCACGCCGCCGCTCTTGAGGAGCAGGATCTCGGCGAGGATTGCGATGGCGATCTCGCCCGGCGTCTTGTCGCCCAGCCGCAGGCCGATGGGCGCGTGCAGCCGCGGGTCCTGGCGCGGATCGCGGCCCGCTCGGCGCGCGATGCTGCGCAGGATCACCGCGACTTTCCGTTTGCTGCCGATGAGCCCGACGTAGCGCGCGGCGCTGCCCAGCGCGGCCTCCAGCACGCCTTCGTCGAGCGCGTGGCAGCGGGTGAGGATGACGACGAAGTCCTGCGCGTCGGGGACCACACCGCCCAGCGGCGCCGCCGACAGATCCGCGCAGCGGATCTCCGCCGCCTTGGGAAAGCGATCGCGCGAGGCAAACTGCGGGCGGTCGTCGACGACGACGGTTGCGAGCCCCACCTCGCAGGCGATGGCCGCCACCCGCTCGCCGACGTGGCCGGCGCCGTAGAGGAGCAGGCGCGGCTGCGGGCGGACCACGTCGAGGAAGACGGAGACTTCGCCGCCGCACTTCATGCCCAATTCGCCGGAGGGCGCGTCGATGGGCTGGGCGGCGTCGCCGGCGGTGGTCAGCGCGAAGCGCCGCTCGCGGGAGCCGCCGCCGGGCGCCTGCAGAAGCCGCACCGCCTCCTCGATGACGACGGCCTCGAGCGGCCCGCCGCCCACGGTGCCGCGGATGCCGCCGTCGGGAGCGACCAGCATCTTGGCGCCGGCGTCGCGCGGGGCGGAGCGGACGGTGCCGGTCACCGTGCAGATCACGAACGGCTCGCGCGCGGCAGACCGGCGCGCGGCCTCCTGGAACAGCTCTCCGTCGGTGGACGGGCGTGGGGGCGAAGGGCTCATCGCGCCTGGCAGTGTGCCGTCATTTCGCTTCCAGTGCCACCGCGCCCCGGGCCGCTGCGCGCACCTGCGGGTCTGGGTCGCGGGCGGCAGCGCGGGCGAGGGCCGGACGGGCGAGCGGCGCGCCGGAAGCAGCGAGGACGCGGGCCGCCTCGAGGCGCTCCGCGGAGGACGGCGGCGCAGGGTGAACACAGACCGCCTCAACTGACTTTGCGCCCGCGGCGCGCGCGCCCTCTTCGATCTGCCTGCGGATCAAGAGCGCCTCGCGCCCTGCTTCGGCGATGACCTGCGCCGCGCGGTCCACCGCCCGCAGCGCCGCGCACGATTCGGCCAGCGCCGCGGCGTCTCCAGCCCGCGCCGCCTCCGCGTGGGCCGCGCCGAGATCGCGGCCTTGGGCGCGGAGGCCCTGCAGCGCCACCAGCTGCAGCGCCGATTCCTGCTCGAGCCGCGCAGCCAGCCACAGCGCCGGAGCACAGTGTGCATCGCGCGCGGCAGCTGACCGCACCGACGCCAGCGCTTCTTCGCGGCGCCCCAGCGCCAGCTGCAGCACTGCCAGTGCAGTTACCTGCGGCGCGCCCACCGCCAAGGGCTCGAGCAGCGCCCGCTCGCGCTCCGCCCGCACCAGCGCCTCCGCTGCCGGGAGATCCTGCAAAAGCTGCTCCGCCCCGTCGAGCGCCGCCAGGGCCACGCTGCTGCGAGGCGAGGCCATCTCCCCCAGCATCCTGTGCAGCCGCGCGCCGTCGAGCGCCTGCGCCCACTCGCGCAGCCGCTGCGCCCGCTCCGGCGCTTTTTCGGGCAGGTCGTCAAGCGTCGCCCGCGGCAGGTAGAGCTTGTGCGCCGCCGACTCCAGGAGCGCGGCCCGCCGCTCGTCCTTGCGCAGCGCGGTCAGATCGCGGGCGGCCTGTGCGGCGTACGGTCCGGGCCTGCGCGACAGCTGCAGCAGCCTGCCCTCGTCGAGCAGCGCCGCCGCCCGCTGGTAGGCGATGCGGTCGGCGCCGGGATCGTTCAGCGCCCGCAGGCGCGGCTCGTCTTCCAGCAGCTCGGCTTCGTCGCGCTGCGCCTGGGCGAGCTTCGCCTGCGCCTCGGCGCGGTGGGCGCCGTCGAGGTGCGCGTCGAGGTAGCGGCGAACGGCGGGGGCATCGGCCACCGCCCGCCAGTCGAGATCGTCGAGCGCCGCCTGCGCCTTCTCGCGCCCCGGCGACGATGGGTTGTCGAGCAGCCAGGTGCGCAGCGCGCCCGCGGAGTCCGCCCGCAGCGCCGCCTCGAGCCGCAGCGCCGAGAGCCGCGACCACGCCTCGCCCGCATGCGCGCCGCGCGGCTCGTCCTCGAGGTAGCCCGAGAGCGCCGCCGCGCTGCCGTCCTTGTCGGCCGCCGTCCAGCGCAGCCCTTCGAGCAGCTGCCGCGCTTCCGGCGCGTGCCGCGAATCCTCGAACTCCTTGAGGAAGCGCCGGTACCCGAAGACGCTGTGCGCCGCCCGCGCCCCGTCCCACTCCAGCGCCTCCAGCCGCTCGCGCGCCTCCCGCACCCGCGGACCCTTGGCGTCGGCCGACAAGGCGGCCCGGTAGGCGTCGTCCGCTCCCGGCTGATCGGGCGTCGGCAGCGGCGCCACACAGGCGGCGGCCAGGAGCAGCGGCGCAAAAGTATACCTGGTACACTGAAGCTTCCGCACGGCGCGACGATAACATCCCTTGCGCCGCGCCCGCCCCTGCCATTACAAGCGCGGCCGATGAATCCTGCCCTGGCCGTCGTCTGCGACTTCGACGGGACCGCTACCCTCCTCGACATCGGCGACGAGATCAGCAAGCGGTTCGGCGGACGCGTCCACTTCGACGAAGAGAAGGCCAGGTTCGCGCGCGGCGAGCTGACCACGCGCGGCATCATCGAAGGCATCTACACGCACGTGCGCGCCAGCGAGGAAGAGGTCTGCGATTTCGCCGTCGGGATCGCGCGCCTGCGCCCCGGCTTCGACGAGCTGGTGCGGGCGGCGCGCGACCGCGGGGCGCCGTTCATTCTCGCCTCGGGCGGGCTGCGGCAGTACATCGACGCGGTGCTCGCGGCGCACATGCCTGCGGATTTGACCGCGCACGTGCAGGTGCGCGCCAACGAAGCTGTCTTCGGGCCCGAAGGCCTGCGCGTCGAGTTCCCGGGCGACGAAGCCTCGCGGCTCGCCGGCTGCACGGTGTGCGGCTCCTGCAAGCGCATTTGTGTCGCGGAGGTGCGCGGCGCCGGGGCCGGCTACGTCATCGGCCTCGGCGACGGCTTCGCCGACCGCTGCCTGGCGCAGTTCGCCGACCGCATCTTCGCGCGGCGGGACAGCTATCTGGAGAAGTACTGCCTCGAGCAGGGCGTCGCGCACACGCCCTTCATCGAGCTCTACGATGCCGCGGCTGCGGTTCTCCGGCACGGAGCTTGCTGAACGCTCATCGACGACCCGCTCCCGGGTCCGGAGATGAGACATGCTGCTGCTCTTCGCGGCCCTGCTCGCCGCGGGCGATCCGGTCGCCGAATTCTCCTTGTCCGCCGCGGCGGGCACGCGCGGCGAGAAGCGCGCCGAGGCCATCGCGCGCGCGGGCGCCGCGGACCTCACGCTCACTCTGGGCGCGGCGCAGCTCTCGGGGCCGCTCGCGCCCGACCGGCAGGAGGTGCTGCTGGGCGCGAAGGCGGGCGTCGTCCGCGGCGAGCTTCGCGTCATCCCGCAGAGCGCGGGGCTCTTCCGCGCCGGCGCCGAGGTGGGGGTCCATTTCGAGTCGGTGGGTCTCATTCTGGGCGCGCGGACCGCTTCGCTGGGCAACCTCCAGCTGCGCGGCGCCGGTGCGCGGCTCGAGGTCGAAGGCCAACTCGCCGAAGGGCTGCAGGGCGGCCTCGCCGCCTCGGCGTGGGCGCTGCAGCTCGACACCGAGTCGCCCCGCGACGCCTGGCTGCGCTGGGGCAACAGCACGCTCGATTGGGCGCAGCGCTGGGAGACCGGTGCGTGGCTCTCGCAGGAGTTCTTCGACCTCTTCTCGCTGACGCCCGCGCTCTCGGCTGCGCAACCGGCTCAGGAGGGCGCCTTCGAGTGCCGCGGCTCGCTCACGGTGGAGGTGCCACTCGGCGCGGTGAAGCTGCGCGCGGAGTCGGCGGTGGCGCGGCAGTGGCCGGAGCTCTGGATCATCGACGTGACCCTGGGGGTCTCGATGAACCTCTACTAGGCCGGCTGCTGCTCCGAGAACTCGAGGGCGAGCATGGCCAGCGCGCGGTTGAGCAGCCCGAGGCGGCGCTTCGCCGACGCCACCGCCGCCCGGGCGCGCGGCGAGTCGTCGTGGTAGCGCTGCATGGTGTCCTTCAGGTTCTCGTAGGCAAGCTGGACGCGCCCGATGAGCTGGATGCGGTTGAGACGCTCCTGGTTGACGCGGGGCTGACGCTTCATGTGCTCCTCCGGGGTCGCGCCTGCCTGGAAGTTGCCGGCGCCTTGTTGACAGGAGTTGGATGCACGGCGGCTGCCAATCCTTCACGCGCATGCAGCTCCCGGCAACTCATTGATTTGACTCATGTAGGCGCCAGACCCACCAAGGCGCGCAAGCCGCGTCGTGTCGCGACTGTCGGCGGCTGCACAGCCCGCCACGCCAAAATTGCCGAAAGCGTTTCCCACCGACGGGAAAACGCTACTCCTCGCGCAAAAGGCGCGATAGGGTCTTGCGGTCGATCCCCAACGCCTCCGCGGCGCGGGTCTTGTTGCCGCCCGATTCGCGCAGAATCCGCTCGGCGTAGCGGCGGTTCAATTCGTCCAGCGTCGGGTGGTCTGCCAGCAGCGGATCCGGCTGCGGCGGCAAGGAAGGCGGCGGCAAGAGAGGCGGCGGCGTGATCGAGGACGCCGCCCTGACCCCGCCCCGCTGCGCCTGCCAGCGCGCGCGGACCGGCTCGGGCAGATCCTCCGGCAGGATGGTGCCGCCGGGGTTGAGGGCCAGCGCCCGCGCCACCGCGTTGTCCAACTCGCGCACGTTGCCGGGCCAGTCCCAGAGCAAGAGCGCCTCGCGGGCCTCGGTGGTGAGGTTCGCGCCCCGCTCTCCCGCGTGCCGCGCGGCGAAATGCTCCGCCAGGAGCGGAATGTCCTCGCGCCGCTCGCGCAGCGGCGGGATGGCGATGGTCACCACGTTGAGCCGGTAGAAGAGGTCCTCGCGAAACCGGCCCAGCTTCACCTGCTCGGCGAGGTCCTTGTTGGTGGCGGTGACGACGCGCGCATCCACCCGCACCGAGGCCGACTCGCCGACCCGCCGGATCTCGCCCTCCTGGAGCACGCGCAACAGCTGGCCCTGGATGCGCCCGCCGATGTCGCCGATCTCGTCGAGGAAGAGCGTGCCGCCCGCCGCCTCCTCGAAGAGGCCGCGCCGCGCCCCGGTGGCGCCGGTGAACGACCCGCGCGCGTGACCGAAGAGCTCGCTCTCCAGCAGGCCCTCGGCGATGGCGCCGCAGTCGACGGCGACGAAGGGCCCCGCGTTGCGCGCCGACGCCGTGTGGATGGCCCGCGCCACCAGCTCCTTGCCGGTGCCGCTCTCGCCGACCACCAGCACGGTGGCGTCGGTGAGCGCCACCCGGGCCGCGGTCTTGTAGACCTGGAGCATGCCGTCGCTGCGCCCGATGACATTTTGCAGGGCGTACTTCTCGCGGATCTCGCGCTTGAGCCGCCGGTTCTCCGCCGCCAGCCGTCGGTGCCGGAGGGCGCGGTCCACCACCAGTTTGATGGCGTTCACGTCGTAGGGCTTGGAGATGTAGTCGTAGGCGCCGCGGCGGATGGCGTCCACCGCGCCGTCGACGTTGCCGAAGGCGGTGACCAGCAGCACCGGCGTCTCGGGGATGTGCTTGTGGACCCAGTCGAGGACCTCGAGGCCGTCGACGTCCACCATGCGGATGTCGCTGACCACGGCGTCGAACTCGCCGCCGCGGGCGGACTCGTCCTCGAGCTTGCGGATGGCCTCGGCGCCGTCGGAGCAGGCGAAGACGAGGTGCCCGTCCTCAGCGAGGATCTGCTCCATCAGCGCGCGCGAGGCCGCGTCGTCGTCTGCCACCAGGATGCGGGCGGGTTCCGTCATGCAACGCGGAACATAGCGGAAACCGCCCGCACCGGTGGTCTTCTACAGCTTGTAAGAAGCCTTGAGCCCGACCTGCAGCCAGCTGTGGTTCAGGCGGGGGCGCTTTCCACTGGGAATCGGACGGTAAAGGCCGACCCTTTTCCGGGCTCGCTCTCGACGTCGATGCGGCCTTTGAGAGCGCGCGCGATCTCCTTGCAGATGGCCAGGCCGAGCCCGGTGCCCTTTCCGCTGGGCTTGGTGGTGTAGAACGGCTCGAAGATGTGGCGCTTCACCTCGGGCGCCATGCCGGTGCCGGTGTCGGCCACGCGCAGCATCAGATCCTTTCCGTCGCGCCGCGCCTGCACCTCGAGGCGGCCGCCCGAAGGCATGGCGTCGACGGCGTTGGCGAGGAGGTTGGTGAGGAGGTGGCGCACGAGGCCCGGGTCGGTGCGCACCGCGCCGGAGTCCACCTCGCGCGCGACCTGGATGCGCGCCCGCGCTTCGGTCCCGAGCGTGAGATCGAGGGCCTCCTCGATGAGCGGCCCCAACTGCACCGTCTCGGCCGCCGGCGTGAACCCGCGCGTCTGATCGAGGAAGCGGCGGATGATCTGCGTCATCCGCTGCACCTCGCCCTGCAGGACGCCCACCTGCGCCTTGGCCGGATCGGCGAGATCGGCGCGCCGCGCCAGGAGCTGCAAATGGCCGTTGAGCGCGTTGAGCGGGTTGCCCAGCTCGTGGGCGATGGTCCCCGCCAGCTGCCCCAGCGCCGCCAGCCGCTCCTTGGAAGTCAGGTCGCGCCGCGCCGCCACCAAGAGCTCGTTGAGATCGGTCAGCTCACGGTTCTTCTGCGTCAGCGCCGAGGTCGCCTCTTCGATCTTGCCGGTCAGCTCGGCGTTGAAGCCGCGGATCTGCGCCAGCATCCGGTTGAAGCCGCGGGCGAGGTAGGCGAGCTCGTCGCCGCCCTGCGCGGGGCCGGGCGCCTTCACGTCGAGGAGCCCGCCTTCGACGGCGCGCATGGCGAGCTGGAGCGCCGAGACGCGGCGGATGAGGATGCGCCCGAGCAGGATCCAGAAGGCGACGATGAGGAACAAGGACGCGCCCACCGCCACTTCCAGCAAGGCCTTGCGCTCCGCCGCCACCAGCCGCTCCGCCTCCGCCAGCGAGGCGAGCAGCACCAGGCGCGCCTTTCCGCCGCGGGCGTCGTTGAAGGGAGCGATCACCCGCAGCGCGCGGCCGTTCTCGGGATCGTCCACCACGTCGCCTACCAGCCGCGCCGAAGGCCCGCGCCAGCGCGAGAAGACGATGCCGCTCGGCGTGATGCGGGCGGCGGTGAAGTCGGCGTCGATGCCGAGCGCCGCCTGCCGCGAGAGCTCCGCCCGCAAGAGGCCGCGGTGCATGCGCACGGTGGCCGCGAGCTCCTCGGAGAGCTGGTCGTCGTCGTTGCCGGCGTGCTTGAGCGCCAGCGTGGTGGCGCTGGCCAATTCGGCGGTGCGCTTGCGGATCTCTTCCTCGACCGACCGCTGGCCGATGCGCAGCCCCAGCACGGTGGCGACCAGCAGCGTGGCCGCGAGCACCGCGGTGAAGAGCGCGACGAGCTGGAGCCGGAGCGACACAGCCCGCCGTTGTACCTCGCTTCAAGCCCGCGGGATCTCGCTGCCCGAGCGCGCTTCCGGAGCCGGGAGCTTCTTCTCCTCAGGCTCGTCGGCCTCGGAGAGGCCCTTCTTGAAGCCCTTGATGGCCTGCCCGAGGCTGGCGCCCAGCTGCGGCAACTTCGAGGGGCCGAAGAAGAGAAGCGCCAGCGCCAGGATGACCAGGATCTCGCCGAAACCAAGCCGCATGAAGAACCTCCAGGCGACTTGTTAATGCAAAGAGCCCGCCGCCGAAAGGAGAATTTTGCCGCAGGTGCGGGGCAAAAGGAAAGCGCTGACAGCCAAAGGCGACCGTCGTCGCCCTCAAAGAGGGCCCCTACGCGCTACTGGACGTTCACTTGAAGGGCGGTAAAGGCCTTCAGGGCCAGCCCCAGCTCGTCGAGGTGGAGGAGGCCGGAGAAGGTCTCCAGCTGGTCGGAGGTGACGGCGCCGCTGGTCAGTTGCAGCGCCAGCAGGCGCGCGCTGGGACCGTGGGTGGTGCCGTCCTGCGCCTGGGCGTCGGCGAAGGGATCGCAGAGCGCCGCCAGCGGATCGCAAGGCGCGGTCCCAGTATAGAAGCCGGGGTTGGGCAGGTGGAAGTTGCGAACCGCGGTGGGGCTGCCGGTGGGCGGCGTCCAGAGATTCCAGTTCTGGCGGGCCGCGTTCTCCAGTTCGAAGCGGTAGATCTGCACGTTGGAGTCGGCGTCGCCGGTGATGGCCACGTTTCGGGTGGACTTGGTGACGACCACCGAGCTCGACGCCGGCAGCTTCATGAAGTCGGGCGGCGTGATCTTGGGATAGGCGCTTCCGGGCGCGACGTACTTGAGCTGGTCGTTGGAGATGATGGTCACCTGGCCGCTGACGGCGACGTGGGTGGCCACGCCCGGGGTGAGGCCGCCGAAGTTCAGCGCCAGCAGCGAGACGGCGACGGGGCTGCCCTCGGTGCCACCATTCTCGGGGGCAAACTTGACGGGTATAAGATTTGTGTCGCAGGCGGCGGCGCCGGAGGTTGCGGTGTCGCAGGTCGGATCGAGCACGCCGCCCAAGCCGTCCTTGGCCGAGAGCCCGGCAGCGAGGCCCAGCGGCAAGAACCCCATCGGGGCGTCGAGCGCGCCGGCCACCGCGATGACGCCGTCGAGGTAGGCGCCGTCGAGCTTGGGCAGCTTGGGCGAGGTAGCGTCCACGCGCAGGCGCATCGGCGTAGTCAGCTGCACCGGCTGGTTCTTGAAGGTGGGCGTGGCCGCATTGGCGGGCGCCTGCACTCCCACCACCGCGCCGGCCTCGAGCCTGCTGAAGAAGCCGAGCAACTGCGGCAAGAGCGTGCCGATGTCGACGGTGGCGTTGGGCTGCAACAGCGGGCTGAGGATGGTCACGACCTTGGCGAGGTTGATGTTGCCGCCGATGCCCCAGAGCGCGCGCACGCCGCCCTCGGTGAAGACGCGGGGATCGTTGGTGCCGAAGAAGTTGGTGCCGATGCCGAGCACGAGTCCATACGGCAGCGTCAGGGGCTTCGAGGTGGTGGTGCCCGGCAGCGCGATGGTGACCGCGTGCATCGGGCCCACCAGCGTATCGACCGAAAGGTCGAGCAAGCTGTTGGGGATGCTCGAGCCGAAGAAGGCCATGTGCACGGCCTCGCCCTGATCCTGCAGCGGGGCGAACTCGCCTTCGGGCGACGGGCACTGCGGCTTGGTGGCGTCGGAGGTGTTGGGGTCGTCGCTCTTGCTGTCGCAGAGGTGGCTGACGAAGCCGCTGCGGTTGGCGATGGGGACGTAGGGGGCGACCGGCACCAGCAGATCGGTGGCCGTGGTCTGCACGAACGAGGTGTAGTTGTAGCCGACCGGGAAGACGTGGACGTCGTGCGCGCCGGCGGTGGCGCCCAAAAGGGTGGCGACGCCCGAGGCGTCGGTGATGAGGGGGGCGCTGTCGACGATGACCTTGGCGCCCGCCACCGGCTCCTTGGTGTGCATGTTGATGACGGTGACGCGCAGCGCGCCGGCGGCAGGCGCGGCGTAGACGTGCACGGTGGCGGTGCAGGTCTTGGTCCCGGCGGTGGCGGTGACGGTGGCGTCGCCCGCGGAGCTGCCGGTGACGAGGCCGCTCGCATCGACGCTGCCGCCGCCGGTGGCCGCCCAGGTGACGCCGCCCGCGAGGTGCACCGGCTTGCCGTCGGCGTCCTGCGCGACCAGCTTGAGCTGCAGCGTCGAGCCCGCGCGCACGTCGCCGGGGTTGGGCGTGACGGTGCAGGAGGCGACCTGGCTCACCGCGGCGGAGGTCTTGCAGGCGCCGTTGAGACAGGATTGCCCGGCGCCGCACTGGCTGTCGTTGCCGCAGGCCGGCGAGAGACAGACGGCCTCTTCGCAGACGAAGTTGGGAGTGGCCGCCGTCTGGCACTCAGCGTTCGAGCTGCAGGTGTTCACGCAGGTCGAGTTGAGGCAGACCTGCTTTCCGCCGTTGCCGGTGCAGTCGGCGAGCGTCGCGCAGGTGGCCTGGCCGGCGGGGGGGGTTACCTTGCTGCCCTTGCCGCAGGCGATGAAGGCAAGGACGGCGAGGGCAGGAACGAAGCGGACGAGACGATGCATGAATTCCCCTTGGAGTGCGTGCTCGAAGACGGCGCAGGGTGCTGGAAGGAAAAGCCGTGGTCAATAGGCCAGTCGTCCGGTTGCGGAGTCTGTCCCGCCAGTTGGTTTTCCGTTCGGGTGGGCTTTCCGTTACCCTCGCCGCAGCATGCTGCTCGCGCTCTTCCTGCTCCTGACCGACGCGCTGCCCGTTCAGCCACAGCTCGAGGCGGCGCTGCTCGACGCCATTGCCGGATCCTGTCCGGGGCAGAAGGTCGCGCTCGACCGCGACCTCACCCGCGCCTGCCAGGCTTACGCCAGCGCCGCCGCCGCCGGGCGGGCGCCGGTGAGCGGCACCGCCGTCTCCTTCTATGCCTCGCTCGAATCGGCGGAGCCCGCGCCGGTGGCGGGCGTGGCGCGGGTGAGTCCGGCTTCGCACGCCGATCGCGCCGCCGGCGAGTTGTTTCCGCGCTCGTGCCGCTTCAACCGCGCCGGGCTCGCGGCGGCGCTCCTGCCCGGCGGCGGCGCTGTCGTCTGCGCGCTGACCGCCGATCACCAGACCGACCTCGCCCGCATCCCCGGCATGGTGGAGGAGTTCGACACCGTGCAGGTCTCCGGGCGGCTGGGCAAAGGGCTCTCCCGCCCGCGGCTCTTCGTCACCGGGCCCTCGGGCGAAGTCGCCGAGCTGGGCATGGTGGCCTCGGGCGGTGAATTCTCCACGCGCGTGCAGCTGCGCGAGACCGGCGAGCACTCGCTGGAAGTCCTCGCGGACGGTCCCGGCGGGCCGCAGGTGGTGGCCCTGCGGCGCGTCTTCGCCGGAGTGAAGCCGCCCGCCTCGCCGCCGCCGGAGCCGCCGCCGGACCAGGGGCTTTCCGGAGTGGAGGCGGCCATCGGGCGTCTGCGCGCCTCGCGCGGGCTGCCGGCGCTGCAGCGCGACGCCGATCTCGACGCGGTGGCGCAGGGCCACAGCAAGGAGATGGCGCGCACCCGGACCTTCGCGCACGTGCTGCCCACGGACGGCGCCATGAGCGACCGGCTGCGCGCGCGCGGCTACGCGTACCGCAGCGCCGGGGAGAACATCGGTCTCGCGGGCGATGCGGGAGCCGCCCACGAGGCCATCGCCTCGTCTCCCGCGCACCTCAGCAACCTGCTCGATCCGCGGCACCGCCGGCTGGGGCTGGGCGAGGTGCGCGGGCCCAGTCCGGACGGCGGCGAGGTCGTCTACCTGACCGAGCTGTTCGCGGCGCCCGTGATCAAGAGCGCCGATCCGGCGCGCGAAGCGGTGCTGCAGATCCAGGCGGAGCGCAAGCGGCGCGGACTTCCGGCGCTGGAGCGCGACGGGGCGCTCGACCAGATCGCGCAGGAAGAAGCGTCCAGCGCGGCCCGCGGCGGAGGAGCGAAGCTCTCGGGCGAGACCGCAGGACGCGCTCTGGCCAAAGTGCCGTCGCTGCAGAGCGCGCTGGCAGAGCTCTTCGTGGGCGGCGGCCCCGACGTGGTGACCGCCTCGAAAAACCTCGCCGAGCCGCGGTGGACGCGGCTCGGCGCAGGTGCGGTCTATGCCGGCTCGAAAGCCTGGGGCGCCGGCGGATTGTGGGTGGTGCTGCTCTACGGGAGGTGACTTACGCGGACTTGCGCTGTGTCGCGAACGCCTCGATGGAATTCTCGGGCGCCACGTGGGTGATGCTGTAGTTGGGGCAACG
>JANXXR010000072.1 GCA_025350525.1 Deltaproteobacteria bacterium | reverse complement strand
GTAGGGCGCGTCGGTCCAGAGCAGAGACACCCGCTCGCCGGCAACCACCTTCTGGACGTCCGCAGCCTGCGTGCTGTCGCCGCAGAGCAGGCGGTGGGGCCCGAGCTGGTAGACGGTGCCGGGCATGCTGTCGGGGGTCTCTGGCGGCTCCGGGATGGGGTCTTCCTCGATGTCCGCGGTCCGCTCGGCGCTGAGGGTGGCCAAGAGCCGGTCGATCTCCCCGACATCAAAGCCCGTCGTGGCCAGGTCCGCCCCGCCGCCCTTCAGCTCCTCGAGGATGCGGCCCAGCATCCCTTCGTCCCACTCGGCGATCTCCGCGAGCTTGTTGTCAGCCAGCGCGAGCAGCTGCGCGTCCTCGGGGGAGAGGTCGAGGTAACGGACGGGCACGTGGGTGAGGCCTAACCGCCGGGCAGCCAACAGGCGGGTGTGGCCGGCGATCAGCTGGCGGTCTTCGCGGCGGGCTACCAGCGGCGCCCCGAAGCCGAACTTCCGGATGCTGTCGGCGACGGACTTGATGGCGTCGGAGTTCTTGCGTGGGTTGCCCAGCCATGGGCGCAGATCATCGATGGGCACCCAGACGGCGGCGGGTTCGGTAAGGGCGTCGGCCAAGGCGTACACCTCCGCCAAGTACACGCGCCTCAACTTTGAAAAGTGGGACATCGGGCATGTCGATTTGTCCTCGCCGAGGCTGTCCGCTGTCCTAACCCTAGGGCGAGGACAGCGGACAGCTTACTTTCGGCGGTCCAGAGCGGCCATGGACACTGCGGCCGGTCTGCGCCGGACCCCCGATCACTTGCCCGTCGGAGCCTATCGCGAGGCGATTCGCGGTCAGCCTGTCCGCTGTCCTAACCCCTATACGGGGACAGCCGGACAGGCACTGGCGTGCCGCAGAACATGGCCCGGACCAGCTCATCCGGCATCCCGAAGGCGCCTTTCTAGGTCGTCGCCCAAGACGATTCTGCCGGTCCGCTCCCCGTCCACCGGATCGGCCCGCCGAAGCCGGTGCGAGCGAAACAGAGTGCGAAGGGCCGCGGACTTCGCCTGGTTCGACCCCGATACCATGCCCCGCAGTTCGGCGGTCAGGAGGCCGGCGGGCATGGCGCTGCTCACCGCATCAACCATCTCATTTTCGAGAACATCGACTCGGTTCCGGGCGTGAACATTCTCGATGGCCTCGGAATCGACTTCCACCATCTCCAGCACCGCGGCCTCCCCCGCGAGCGGCATCGCAATTCGGCACCGGCGCCTCTTCAGCTTCGGCTCGTCCCTCCGCTTCACCTCGAATATGTCGCAGACCAGCTCGAGGTCCGTGGTCTCTTGCTCGATCGGCAGTACCGCGATGGCGACATCCAACCGCCCCGGGAGAGCGCCGTGTCCGCGCAAGGAACGCAGCGTCGGTGTCTCCCCGGTCCAGCCGCTCTTGTTCATGTGGTGGAGGGCGAGCACGGCACAGATCTCGGCCTTGATGCGATTGAGTGCGTTGGAGAGGCGGATCATCGCAGAGGAGTCGTTCTCGTCGATGTTCCCGGCCATTGCGGCGAGCGAGTCGAAGACGATCAGGTCCGGTCTTTCTTCCTCCCCATGGCGAAAGACGGTCGCGAGGCCCTCTTCCGTCGTGAGATCAAGCTCCAAATTGTGAAAGACCCGCAGGTACTCAGGATGAGCGATCTGGTGAGCGGCATTCGCCCGCCGTAGCCGTTGCTGCAAGTCACGACCGCTTCCCTCGGCCTCGTAGAACAGGACGCTCTTACCCTGCTCGAGGGCCTTCATGATCATGTCGATCGCCAGAAACGTCTTCCCCCCGTTGGGAGGGCCGAAGAGGCAGTGGGTGCTCCCCTCCTGCAATAAACCTTCGACGAGCCAGGCTGCTTGTGGGAACTCGATCCTGAGGAGCTCGGGCAGCGTCAAACCGACGGTGCGCAGGCGTTCACGGGCATCGGGCTCGGCTGGAGGCGCCGGAGGGCCTACGAGAACGGTTCCTTCCCGGTGGTCTGTCGGCAACATTCCCGCCATGTGCCTCTCGTTGTCGTCCTTGAATGTCACCGTGCACCTCCGTCGCTGATGAGCCTGACGGCGCATCGATGGGCCAACGACTCGCGGATCGCGTCGGCGTACTTCGCGCCGGCCTTGTCCGCGTGTCCGCGGACGACGACGCAGGTGCCATCGGGAATCCGGGCCGCCATGCCGGCCGTCCAGCTCCCGGAGACGATGCCCAAGACGGCGGGGGCGCTCTCAGCGGCGTCGCCCCAGCGCGTCGCCCAGGTCAGGAAGTCGGGAACCCCCTCGCAGATGACCAAGCCGTAGCGGCGGACCGCCTCATGGGCCGGCTCTCCGTCGCCGCAAGGGAGGCCCGCCAGAAAGAGCCGCGCCAGCGGATCTGCCATGACCAGCCCGCCTACCGCGAAGCCTGCTGGCGAGAGCCCTTTCGGGATGCCCTTCTCGGCGTGGACTGCGCGCGCATGAAGGGAAGACAGCCGGCCATGCTCGTCGTACATGGGGACGATCAGCCGGTGGTCGCTGCCGCTCCAAGCCTCGCTGCGGCACCGCGCCCAGCCCGGCACGTGGGCGCCCCGCGGCAGCGCACGAGCGAGATCCCGGTCTTCGACATGGGCGACCGTGATCGCCCTCGATTCCCAGGCTGCCGCGAGCGCTCTGTCGAGCGTGAGCGGCTTG
>JANXXR010000066.1 GCA_025350525.1 Deltaproteobacteria bacterium | reverse complement strand
CTGCCCAACCTGGTGCTGCTGGACATCGCCATGCCCGACCGCGACGGGCTCGACCTCTGCCGCGCCCTCAAGAAGGACCCGCGCACCCGCGAGGTGCCGGTCTTCGTGGTCTCGGCGCGGCCCGGCAAGGACGTGGTCGAGCGGGCGCTGGCGGCGGGGGCCGAGGAGTTCATCCGCAAGCCCTTCGAGAACACCGAGCTGATCGCCCGCATCCGCGACCGCCTGCGCGCCTGAGCGAGCTACTCCTTCTTCTCGCCCTCGTCCTTCTTCTCTTCCGGCTTGGACGCCTTGGGAGCCTGGACCTTCTTCTCCTTGGCGGGCTCCTTCGCGGCCGGCGCGCCCTCAGCCTTGTCGGCCTTGGCGACCTTCTTCTCCGGCTCGGCGGGCTTCTCGACCTTTTCGCTCTTCTCCACCAGCTCGAGGATCGACATCGGCGCGTTGTCGCCGACCCGGTTCGAGGTGTGGATGAGCCGCGTGTACCCGCCCGGCCGCGCCTTGAAGCGCGGGCCGATGGTCTCGAACAGCTTGGCCAGCGCCGCCTGGTCGCGCACGGTCTGGTGCACCAGCCGCCGCGCCGCCAGGGTGTTGTTCTTGGCCTTGGTGATGATGCGCTCGACCACGCGCTTCGCCTCCTTGGCCTTGGGGGTGGTGGTCCGGATGCTCTCTTCCAGGATCACGGCGCGCACGAGGTTGTCGAGCAGCGCCTTGCGGTGGCTGGTGTTGCGGCTGAGCTTGCGCCCGGTGTTGGCGTGGCGGGACATTGTATAGCTCCTATACCTACTGCTTCATCGCCGGCGCGGCGGCGGCGGGCGGCTTGGGAGGCCAGTTCTCGAGCTTCATGCCCAGCCCGAGACCCATCTCCGCGAGGATTTCCTTGATCTCCTTCAGCGACTTGCGGCCGAAGTTCTTGGTCTTGAGCATCTCCGCCTCGGACTTCTGCACCAGGTCGCCGATGGTCTTGATGTTGGCGTTCTGCAGGCAGTTGGCCGAGCGGACCGACAGCTCCAGCTCGTCGACCGAACGGAAGAGGTTCTCGTTGAGCTTCTCTTCCGCCTTCATCGGCTCGATGGCGCCCGGCTCTTCGGTCTCGTCGAAGTTGATGAAGATGGAGAGCTGCTCCTTGACGATCTTGGCGGCGAAGGCGACTGCGTCCGCCGGGGTGACCGCGCCGTTGGTCCAGATCTCCAGCGAGAGGCGGTCGTAGTCGGTGGCCTGCCCGACGCGGGCGTTGGTCACCTGGTAGTTGACCTTCTTGATGGGGGAGAAGAGCGAGTCGATGGGCATCACGCCGATGGGCGCGCCGATGACCTTGTTGCGCTCGGCCGGCTGGTACCCGCGGCCGCGGCGGCAGGTCAACTCCATGCGCACGCGCCCGCCTTCGGAGACGGTGAAGAGGTGGTGGCCCGGGTTCAAGACCTCCACGTCCTGGTCGACGATGATGTCGCCCGCCTTCACTTCCTTGGGCCCCTCGACCTCGATGCGGATGGTCTTCTCCTCCTGCGTGTGCATGCGGAGGAGGACTTCCTTGAGGTTGAGGATGATGTCGGTGACGTCTTCGGCGACGTTGGATATGGTGCTGAACTCGTGCTCGACGCCCTCGACGCGGACGCTGGTGATGGCGGCGCCCTGGAGGGAATTCAGCAGCACGCGCCGGAGCGCATTGCCGAGGGTGATGCCGAAGCCGCGCTCGAGCGGCTCGGCGACGAACTTGCCGTAGATGTCGGTCAGCGAGTCGGAATCGACGTGCAGCCCACGGGGCTTGATCAGGTCGCGCCAGTTCTTTGCAGTCAATGCTTCAGCCACGGTGTTTCTCCTCAAAGGCGCCGCCCTACTCCGGCAGGATTGCCGGAACCATTGGGACAGTCGCGCAGGTACGACGGGCCTTGAGGCCTCAGGCTGCAGGCCTCAGGGAACTGCTACTTCGAATACAACTCCACGATCAGCTGCTCCTGGATCGGCATGGTGATGTCGTCGCGCGAGGGCGTCGACTTGACCGTGCCCTTGAAGCCGCCCTTGTCGAGGTCGAGCCAGGCCGGGATGCCGCGGCGGTCCACCGCCTCGAGCGCCTCGTTGATGCGGACGATCTTGCGGCTCTTCTCCTTGACCGCGATTTCATCTCCGACCTTCACCTGGAAGGAAGGGATATTCACTTTACGGCCGTTGACGCGGAAGTGGCCGTGGCGCACCAGCTGCCGGGCCTCGGCGCGGGTGTCGGCGAAGCCGAGCCGGAAGACGACGTTGTCCAGGCGCCGCTCGAGATAGGTGAGCAGGTTCTCGCCCGTCTTGCCCTTGGCCGCCGAGGCGCGGTGGTAGTAGCCGCGGAACTGGCTCTCGAGCAGGCCGTAGAGGCGCTTGACCTTCTGCTTCTCGCGCAGCTGCACGCCGTACTCGGAGAACTTGGCGCGACCCTGGCCGTGCTGGCCAGGCGGGTACGGCCGGCGCTCGATGGCGCACTTGTCCGTGTAGCAGCGGTCGCCCTTCAGGTACATCTTCAAGTTCTCGCGCCGGCAGATGCGGCAAGCGCTTTCGGTATAGCGGGCCATGCGTCAGGCTCCTTCAAAAATTTGCGAAACGAAACAGCCGGCGAACGAGCGGCGCGAAGCGACCATCAAACGCGACGACGCTTCGGCGGACGGCAGCCGTTGTGGGGGATGGGGGTGATGTCGCGGATCAGCGACACCTTGAGGCCGGCCGCCGAGAGCGCGCGCAGCGCCGACTCGCGCCCCGCGCCCGGGCCCTTGACCAGCACCGAGACGTTCTTCAGGCCGTGCTCCATCGCCTTGGCGGCGGCGTCGCCCGCTGCCACCTGGGCGGCGAACGGCGTGCTCTTGCGCGAGCCCTTGAAGCCGCGCGCGCCGGCCGACGACCAGGACAACACGTTCCCGGAGACGTCGGTGATGGTGATGATGGTGTTGTTGAACGTGCTCTGGATGAAGACGATGCCGGTCTGGATGTTCTTCTTGACCTTCTTCTTCGCCTTCTTCTCTCGTGCGCCTTTTTCCTGCGGTGCGTCGGCCATCTGCGAACCTCGTTACCGAAAGTTACCGAAAATTTGGAGAGAGAGCGGCTAACCCTTGGCCGCGGGGGCGGCGGCGCGGCGGACGATGCCTCGCTTGGGGCCCTTGCG
>JANXXR010000061.1 GCA_025350525.1 Deltaproteobacteria bacterium | reverse complement strand
CCGGCAGGTGAAGCGGGCGCGGTGGCGGAAGTGATCGAAGACCACGGCGGGCACAGTGCGGGCTTTCTGCAGCACCACCTGTCCGTACTGGTGAACGGGGCCGTCGATGCCGAAGGCCGCCGCCAGCGCGACCGCGAGCGCGGCGGCCCTCACTTTTCCTTCTCGCGCGTCTCGATGACGAACGCGTACAGCGCGCGGCACGCCTGCAGCCGGCGCGAGTAGACCTTGCGCTCGGACTCCTCGAGCGCGTCGAGCAGCGGCGCGAGCTTGTCGCAGCGCGCGACCAGCAAGCGCAATTCCTCGAGGGGGAGAACCATCGAATCCGGGGTCTTCGCGCAGACCTCCTCGAACTCCGTCTTCCAGGCCGGCCCGGCCCGCGCGCCCTGGACGACCAAGACAGTCGCGAGGAGGAGACCGGCTCTCACTGCACCGGCTCGCTGTGGCAGCGCTGGCAGTCGAGCAGCGGGAAGGCGACCTTGAGGTGGCAGGTGCCGCAGAACTTGCCCTCGAAGTTCTCCACCATCGTGTACTTGCTCACGCCGCGCCGGACGCCGACGAAGATCTCCGGGTGGCAAAGCTCGCAGCCGTTCCAGACGGTGTGCTTCTTGTGCGAGAAGAGGATGCCCGGCATGCCCTGCAGCCTGGGGAAGAGCTCGAAGTCGTTCTGCACGGTGAGTGGCTTGCGCGCGATCGAGACGCCCTCGAGGAAGTTGCTGGGCTGGATGACGCCCAACTCCTCGGCTTTCTCCCAATCGATGCCGTTGCCGAAGCGGCCGCGCGGGAAAGCCCGGGTGAAGGTGCTGAAGTCGACCTCGGGCTTCACCTCGCGCCCTTCCGAGTGGCAGCGGAAGCAGACCGCGCGATGTTCGTGGGCCAGCGGCTTGTCGCAGGAGGCGAAGATCTTGCGGTCGCCCTCTGCGATCCTGCGGCCGTCGTGGCAGGCGCCGCAGTAGAAGCCCTTGATGTTGTCGGCGGCCTTGATGTCGGTGCCGCCCGCCTTCATCGCCATGCCGAGATCGACGTGGCACAGCCGGCAGGTGAACTTCGCCCGGTGCAGCCAGTGGTCGAAGACGACGGGTGCGAAACCGGCTTTCCCGGAGTGGTTGTCGATGACGACGCGGCCGAATTCGTCGGGCAGGGGACGGCGCAGCTTTGCCGAGCTCTGCGCGGGGACGTCCGCGGCGAGGAGGGCCGCCAGCAGCAGGAAGAGGGAAGGCATGAGCGTCGGAGCGTGTAAGCTGCGCGCCCCGCCGATCCCGCGCCCCTACCGTCGCCCGCGGCGTCCCGCCGCAGCGAACAAGTTGCGGGCGCGGCGGCAAATCCCCTTTTCAGCGCAAGTGATTCGCCCGCCCGCAACCGTCCGGCGCGGCCGCTCGCGGCGCAGGGCGCGCGAGACTCCGCCAGGCTGACCAAGCTGCGGGGGCAAGGAAATACAACTTCCGCGTCGCCGTAGTGGTCTGCATGAAAACATTGCTGTTCTCGATCCTGCTGCTCGCCGGTGCGGCGCGCGCCTCCGAGCCCGTGCAGGTCATGATCCTCGGCACCTTCCATCTGGCCAATCCGGGGCACGACATCCACAACCAGAAAGTCGACGACATGCTGTCGCCGCGGCGGCAGGCGGAGATCGAGGCGGTGACGCGCGCGCTGCTGCGCTTCGCGCCCACGCGGGTCGCGGTCGAGTCCTCGCAGAAAAGCGCTGCCGAACGCTATGCGAAGTACCAGGAGGGGACCCTCGCGCCCTCCGCCGACGAGACGGTGCAGCTCGGCTTTCGGCTGGCGAAGCAGGCGAAGGCCGCGGTCCAGGGCATCGACGTCGAGGGCGAGTTTCCTTTCGAGCAGGTCGCCGCCTGGGCCGCGGCGCACGGACGCGGAGCGGAGCTCGACGCCATCTCGGCGATGGTGGAGCAGATGGTCCGCGAGCAGTCGCAGGCGCTGGCCAGCGGCGGCGTCGGCGGCGAGCTGCGCCTCCTTAACGATCCCGCAAAAATCGAAAATGGCTTTTATCGAAAGATGCTGCTCTATGGCGCGGGCGGCGAACAGCCGGGCGCGGACCTCCTGACCGCCTGGTACCGCCGCAATTTCCTCATCTGCGCAAACCTGGCACAGGGCGTGAAGCCGGGCGATCGCGTCGTCGTCCTCTACGGCTCGGGGCACTCTTTCCTGCTGCGGGAGTGCGCCCGCGAGATGCCGGGCTGGAAGCTGGTGGAGGCAATTGATTACCTCCCTCCAGCGCTAACTCAGCGAATCAATCCGTAGCCGTCCGCGGCGGCCTTGCCTCTCGCGGCCCCCCGGTGCAGGCTGCCTTCGTCGTCCAGCGCCGGGGGGGCCTTCACCGTGGTCCTGATTCCGCTGCAGGTCGAGGACGCCCGCGTCGATCGATTGCCCGTCGTGAGCATCGGCATCGCCGTGCTCTGCGCAATCGCGTTCCTGGTCACCTGGGTGCTTCCGCGGTCGACCGCTCTAGTGGACTCCGGCGAGCTGCAGGAGGCGATCGAGTACTTCGAACAGCACCCTTATCTGGAACTTTCGCCGCAGTTCTGCCGCACCTTCCTGGGCGCCCGCGCAGTCCAACAGGTCACCGAGGTCCACCAGGCGGCTGCGGACCAGAAGGTCATCGGCGGAGAGCCACAGCGCGCGAAGGAGCAGGCCTGGCTCGACGACCTCGCCCGCAGGCTGATCGAGGGCGGCGGCTCCAGCCTGATGCGGCGGTTCTCATTGGTGCCCGCGCGTGGCCTGTTCCAGCTCGGGTGGCTTACCCATATGTTCTTGCACTTCGGCTGGATGCACCTGCTGGGAAACATGCTCTTCTTCTATCTGACCGGGCCGCTGCTCGAGAACGCTTGGGGGCGGCGCTTCTTCGCCGGATTCTACCTCGTGGGCGGCCTCGTTGCGGCCGCCGCCTACGCGCCTCTCGGGCGCGGATCGGGCGCGAGCATGGCCGGCGCCTCGGGCGCGATCGCGGCTTGCATGGGCGCGTTCAGCTATCGATTCGCCAATCGCAAGATCCGGATGGGCTACCTGTTCTTCTTCTTCTTCCGGATCTTCCGCGGGACCTTCCTGTTGCCGGCCTGGCTCTGGGCGCTGGCCTGGTTCGGCACTGAGGTCTTCAGCTTCGAGACCGGCTCAGCGGGCGGCGTCGCGGTGATGGCCCACATCGGCGGGTTCCTCTTCGGCGCATGCGTCGCGCTCACGATTTCCCTGTTCGGCCTCGAAGCGGCGTGGCTGCGGCCTGCGGTCGAGGGAGCCACCGCCTTCCGCCAGCGCGAGGCGCAGCCCGACGATATCGACCAAGCCCGCGCCGCGCTCAAGAAGAATGACCTCGCGGCCGCCGCGCGCGCATATCGCAACGTGCTGGTGGCACGGCCTGGCGACCGCGAGGCGCTGGTGGGCCTCGCCAAGGTGGAGCTGCTCCAGGGAGACGCGGGCCGGGCGATGGCGCGCCTCGACAAGCTGGCGCTCGATCAGCTGCAGGCGGGACAACCCGAGGAGGCGTTCCGTGCGCTCGCGCAAGCGGGCGCGCACTCGAAGCTGGGTCTGCTCTCGCCGCAGGTCACGCGGATGCTCTCGGACGCTCGCGGTCGCGCGCCGGCCGGAACGGCCGCGATCGTGGTGGGCCTCACGGTCGCGCGCGGAAGCGGTGCGGGGTCGAAGCCCGCGGCCCAGCCGGCTTCCCTCTCTTCCGCGCCGCGGATTATCGCCTCGCGCCTGCAGGCGCTCGATGACATCTCGATCACCGTGGAGGCGCTCACCGGCGAGCAGCGCACCATCCCGCTCAGCCGCTTGGCCGGCGTCGGCGCTGCGCTCCTCCAGTTGGATGGGGCCGCGCCCGCGCTCGTCCTCACCGACCTGGTGCTACGCATGCCGAGCGCGGCGGGACCGGCCACCGCGGTGCGGATCGCCGGCTCTCAGTTGGGCCTCGCCGCCTTGTTTCCCGGATTGCCGCCCAAAGAGGGATACCGGCGGTTGCTTGCGCGCCTTCTCGACATTCCGGGGATCGTCGCGCTCCCGGACCGCGCCGCGCTTGAGAACGGGCAGCTCCCCAGGTTTACCGATAACGCGAAGCTCGACGCGGCGTTCTATCCGCCAGCGTAGTCTCGATATGCGATCGCTCCCTCCAGCAATCGATCAACGAGCCCATCACTTGGAGCTCGTTGGCGTATGCGCCAACGGCTACAGCGAGATCGTCAGGACGGCGCCGAGCGAGAGGTTCATCTCCGACTCCTTGGTCGCTGGTCCCCGAGGGCCAAGATAGGAGTCGCCCTCGCGCGTCGCGCCGAGCCACCCGCTGTATCTGCCTTCGAGGCCGAAGTGGAGGAGCGGTGACCCGATGCGGAGGCCGAGCGCAAGCTGGTAGAGGAACAGCGGGCCGCCGTGGACTTCGCCAATCTCCCCGTCGTACCCGCCGTGTTGCCAGACGATCTCTCCGGCGCCGAGCGCCGCGGCGCCGGTGACCTGGACGAGTCCAGTCGAGTGGAGCTGCAGCTCGCCGAGGATTGCGCGCGAGCGGTTGCCGGGATAGCCGCGGATTCCTCCGCCGTCCGGCCCGAGAACGCCCTCGGCCCGGAGCCCAAGGGAGAGCAGCTGCCCAACTTGGTACCCGACGCGGAGCGCGACCTGGGGCGCCGTGGGACAGGTATAGGCGCAGCTCGGCACCCAGTTCGCCCCCCCCTCGAAAGAGAGTTCGACAGGCCCGGCCCAAGCCACGGCGGGCGCCAAAGCAAAGAGGATTGCGATGCGCATGCTGGCGTGACTCCCCGGGTAGGGGGAGCGGCCACCTATCCCAGCAGGCCGAGCTTTGCCGCCGCGAAGAGCCCCAGCACCAAGGCGAGAAGAGCAAAGAGGAATAGGCTCGAACGGAGCACGCCCCAAGCGATACCCTACTGTTCCAGGCAATAGACGGGCGCGTTCCCCCCGCCCATGCCGAGCGACGCGCACCACTGGGTCCATCCTTGGCCCACAGACCCTGTCAGGCCGACGAGCGTCGGGCTGTCGAAGCCCGTGCTCGTCCAGCCCGCGCAGAGATCGGTGGGCCTGGTGTAGGCGGGGTTTCCAGCGCAGTCGGTGCCCGTCCACACGTCGTCTCCGCACTGGGGCACCGATGCGATTGGCGGCGCGCCGCCCTTCTCCGTCATGGTGATCGCGTGCAAGAGCCAGACGCTGCAGTTGGTGAGGGTCGACCAGTTGTCGGCGACGCGGGTGCCGTCGACGAGCACGTAGGGCGCCGTCGAATGCGACAGCCGATCCTTTGCCGCGACGGCCGCGCTGCTGAGCCAGGCCTTGAAGGTGCCCGGCAGCCCGGCCGCGGTCGCGAGCCGCTGGCACTTCGCGTCGGCCCCGGTGAGGCCGTCCCCCAGCCCGGCTTCGCGCATGTCCCCGGTAAAGAGCTCGCTGCTGACGAAGATGATCTTGTTCGCCGGCGGCGCGGGCACGCAGCCGCCTGTTCCCGGGATGTAGCCGGCGTTGCAGGTGAAGCCGCAGGCGGTGCCGTCGCAGGTGGCGGTGCCGTTGGCCGGCGTAGGGCAGGGAGTGCAGCTCGACCCGCAGCTGGCGACGCGCGTATTGTCCACGCAGCCGCCCCCGCAGGCGTGGAAGCCCGCGTTGCAGACGGCGCCGCACTGCGTGCCGTCGCAGGTAGCGGTGCCGTTGGCTGGCGGGGGGCAGGGCGTGCAGCTCGCTCCGCAGCTGTTGATGCTGTTGTCCGCGGCGCAGCCCGACGCGCCGCAGGAATGATAACCCGCGAGACAGGTGTATCCGCACTGGACACCATCGCAGGAAGAGGACGAGTTGGCCGGCGAGGGGCAGGGTGTGCAGCTCGTTCCGCAGGAGTTGGTGCTGTTGTTCGAGACGCAGCCCGCGATGCCGCAGGTGTGCGAGCCCGCGGCGCAGACGTCCGCCTTGCATGCGCCCCCCTTGCAGAGCTGGTTCGACGGGCAGGCGGCGCCGCACGCTCCGCAGTTGGCGGGATCGTTCCCGGTGTCGACGCAGCGCCCGGCGCAACTGGTCGTGCCAGCGCCACACGAGACGGTGCACACGCCGCCGGAGCAGAGGTTGCCCCGTGGGCAGATCACTCCGCAGGCACCGCAGTCATCGGGGTCGTCCTGGAGATCCGCACAGGCGCCGCCGCAGTTCGTCTGGCCGGTCACGCATGACACCGTGCAGGCGCCGCCCGAGCAAAGGTTGCCCGGCGCGCAGGCATTTCCGCAGGCACGCAGTTGGCGGCGTCGCGCGAGGTGGTCACGCACTGGCCGGCGCAGTTGACCTGACCCGCGGGACAGGAGACGGCGCAGGCGCCATTCACGCAGGCGTTGCCTTGCGGGCAGACCTTGCCGCACGCGCCGCAGTTCTGGCTGTCTTTCAGGAGTGCCGCGTTGGTCAGGCAGTTGGCGCCGCAGGCGTTGGGCGCGGTCGCGGGGCACTCCTTACACTTCCCCTTCTCGCAGCTCGCCGAGCCGCAGCCGCAGCAGCCGCCGCAGTCGTCGGAATCGGATTCGGAATCGGAATCGGAATTAGAATTGGAATTGGAATTAGAATTGTTGTCCCTCGGACCGTGCGGTGAGCAACCCGTGTGCGGCCGCGATGCGATCCGCGCCGGGAATTGATCGTTCGAAACCGTCGCGCCTCCCGGCCCGCAGGCCATCAGGCAAAAGAGGGCGACCAAGGAGACAAGGTGTTCTGCCGCGATGCGCATGGAAGCTCCGCTGGGAAGTCAGCGGAAGTCCTATGTGCAAGGCAGGTGCCGCGGAGGCACCCGCGCGGTCCGCGCAGGACACGCGACTCTGCCATCGAGCTAGCGGCGGTGATCAGGGAGACCGATGGCGTTGACCGCGCCGGTCGCTCTGAGCAGGCGTGCGCGCAGATGTGAACGGGGCGGTCACAGCCTGTGGTCTCCCGGTTTACGATTCTTCGCGCTCGCCTCGCCTCGCGCCGGCCCCGCGCTCCCGTCGCCCTCGTTGCTGCCGCGCTCCACCGATCGCTAGCGCGCGGGCCCCTTCCTTGCACCCTGTCTCCATTCATCGCGGAAAGGAACACCTATGCAATCACCGAAAAGGTCTTTGATCCCAGGCGCGCTGCTGGCCGTGCTGCTCTTGGCGTCGCGCGGCCCCGCCTACGCCAGCTTCCCCGGGACGAACGGGAAAATCGCATTCACGAGCGACGGAGGCCTCCATGTCGTCAATCCCGATGGCACGGGAGAGACGGTCCTCGTCGCCGCGGGTACTCACCGATGGCACGATCCAGCCTGGTCGGCCGATGGGACGACGCTGGTCTTCGTGGACGAGAAGGAGGTCGCGCCGGGCTGGCACCTCTGGATCCTCGACGCCGGCAGCACCACACCGCGTGCTCTGGCCGCAGCGCTTTCCGGCATCCCCACCCACCCCTCGTGGTCGCCCGACGGATCGAAAATCGTCCTTGCCGTGGAAGCTGCGTCTGGTGTGTCCTCCATCTGGGTCGTGCCCGCGGACGCGTCTGCTCCTCCCACTGTCCTGCTGGCGGCCACCAGCAACGAGCAGTATCGAATGCCCTCCTGGTCGCCCGACGGCGCCACCATCGCGTTGATCATGGGTGACTTGAATACTTATTACGGTTTCCCTTCCTTCGGCACCATCGGGGTCGTCAACGCAGACGGCACCCATAAACACGTCCTCGTGCCCGAGGACCATTCGGGCAGACACGAAACGATCGACTGGTCGCCGAACGGTCGTTCCCTGGTCTACGGCCGCCTCAACGGCCGCTTGACCGAGGTGTGGCGCACCGATTTCAAGGTGTCAGATGGATATTCAGATAACCTCCTGAACAACGGAACCAACGCATTCAATAACGACACCATGGGCACGCCGAGCTGGTCGCCGGATGGAAATCTCATCGGGCTCGCAGGGTTCGAGGTTTATACGATGAGCCCCACGGACGGCTCCGCCTTCACGCAGGTGACGAGTGGTGTGCCGGCATTGAATGCCCGGGAGCCCGCCTGGCAGCCGGTGCCGACTACGCCGGTCGGGCCGACCGCGACCAACTCCTTCACCGTAGTCTACCCGTCCGATCCCTCGAAGACTCCGATCCCGGTGTCCGTCGCGTTTACCGGAGTCACTCGAGGGGGCGGAACGACCGTCGTCGTGGACACCTCGGTAGCCCCCCTCCCCGCGCCGGTGGGCTATGAGCTGACGACCACACCACCGGTGTACTTCTTCGTGACCACCACTGCCGGTTACGGCACGGCGACCGTCTGCATCAGTGAGAACACGCTGACGACAAGCTCCGCGCTGATCCATTACAGCACGTATTCGAGTGGCACCATCAAGCTCGATGTCACTGCGCCGGGCTATCCCGACCTGACCAGGATTCCCCACGAAATCTGCAGCAAGCCGCTCACCTCGCTTTCGCCCTTCGCCATCGCGCGACGGCTGGATGCGACGCCGCCGGTGACCACTGCCGCCCTCTCACCGCTGCCCAACGCGGCGGGCTGGAGCAACGGTCCGGTCACGGTGACGCTCTCGGCCACCGACCCCGACGGGATCTCCGATGTTGCCGAGATTCACTATGCCGCGACCGGGGCACAGACCATGGCAGAGGCGGTGGTCGCCAGAAGCTCGGCAGCGATATCGCTGACGACCCAGGGCAGCACGACGGTCACCTGGTTCGCCAGGGATCGCGCGGACAATACCGAAGCGCAGAAGCAGGTGACGGTGCAGATCGACCAGACGCCACCCGTGATCACCTATGGTGGTAATGCAGGAACCTATACTGTCGATCAGACCGTCCATATCAATTGCACCGCCGCGGATCCGCTGAACTCCAATGGAACCGCGGGCTCGGGATTGGCCTCCACCACCTGCGCCAATGTCGATAGCCCGGCATATGCTTTTGCGGCCGGCATCAATCCCCTGTCGGCGCAGGCCCAGGACGTTGCCGGCAACCCGGGCTCCGCTTCGACCTCGTTCACGGTGCAGGTGACAAGTGCGGGCCTCTGCGTCGTCGCCGAGCAGTTCATTGAAACCTCGGCAAACGTCTCTGCGCTCCCGCCCCTGGTCCAGTACCGGGCGAGACTGGCCGGCGCGCGGCTATGCCAATTGCTGGTCAGCGCGACGGTTGCGTGGAATCCCTCTCAGAAGAGCTTCTTCGTATCGTTGTATCAAAGCGGTGTGGCGGCGCTGGTCATGCAAGGTTGGTTGAACCCGGAGCAGGCCGCCATCCTGGATCGACTGGTGAAAGCCCTGTCGAGATCGCTCGAGCTCAGGCGGCGCCGGCCTTGGGGGGGGCCCGGCGCCGCCACTCGTCTCAGACGACGACGACGATTTTCCGAGCATGCCCGTCATGCAGACGATCCCTCGCGGCGCGGTGGCAAGGTGGGGCCGGCCAGCGGCGAGGCCCCGCGCCCGTTGTCGGGACGGAGGCCGGGTGGCCGCCGCAACGCGAGGTGTGTCCCGGGACCATGAACTATCTGGGTGTCTTTGCGTTGCTCCTGGCTGGAGCCCAGCCGGCCGAGGCCCAGGAGCAGACCCGATTCGATCACGGAGTCCACGTTGCTGGCGCCGCTGGCGCCGGTATCGCTTTCGGAAGTGTGGGGGCGCATCTGGAACTTCTTGCCGGCCACTTCGCCGCATTCGTGGGGACTGGCGTGGACCTGCACGTCGGTGAACTTTGGAGCCTGGCAGGCGGCCTACGCGCGTTCAGTGGTCAAGGAGAGGGCTTCATGCTGTCGCTGAATGGCGCGCTCTTTACAAGCCAATGCTGCTTCTACGGACCCTCCTTCAATCCCTCCAGTGAGTACCGTGCGTTCGACTATCGATATGTGTCCGCGACCCTGGGATACCGCGCGCGAGCCGCTTTTGGGGTCTTCGTTGAGTTGGGCGCCGGAGTAGGATGGCTCCGCGATTTGGAACATGGGACACTAACCGGGGAGAATTTTTCCGGCTGCCCCACGCGCGGCTACGTGTACTTCTGTGACCGGAGGAATTTCTTTCCTGACGTGGACGCGGCGATAGGATTCGAGTTCTGAATCGCCGCCAGTTCCGTCGATCTGCCCCGAAACGCACCGAGGATTCCGCGAACGACAAGCAGGTTGCAGAGTGAGCCGCCTGGGGATCGAACCCGAGTCGGATACCTCGGTCGAGCGCGGTCGTGCTCTGTCGGCTCTCGCAAAGCTTTGGAAAGAGGGCAAAGCGGACCCGAAGAAGTAGGGCACACCTCGGTCGAAGTCGGTCAAGGGCGCTAAGACTGCACCAACTGCACCAAGGTGCCCGCCGAGGCGTGCGTGGTTGGTTTCTAACCGCCCAGCGGCAGGCGGCACCTCAGGCAAATCACCTTGCTCTGGATCGTCCCCGCGCGGGTCCACCGCAGGCAGGTGCAGGACACCCGCCTAAAGGGCTCGTCGTACCAGCCAGCCTCGATGGCATCGAGCAGGTCGGCTAGATGGGCCTCCGTGGGGCGGGGGCTCAGGCTGACAACGTTGCTGCCTACGGGGCAGGGCAAGGGGCCGTCAAGGTGCTGGTCAGGGTCTGCACTCAGGGGCATGTTCTCCTTCTTCTGTCAGTTGCTGCTGGTAGTGGTCCGCCTGAACCTCGACGCAAGTCCCTCAACCCTAGGGGGTGGCTCTCATGATTGATCACTTCTCCCGCTGAGCGCGGGCGCTCCAGCCGCGCTCGAGGAGTAGGAGGTCGCGGAAGCCGCGTGTGAGCACGAGCCACCCCGGCTCGCCGTTGGCCCGCACGTGGCCGCCGAGTCTGGCGAT
>JANXXR010000036.1 GCA_025350525.1 Deltaproteobacteria bacterium | reverse complement strand
CGGTCGTCGAGGACAACGCGCACGGCCTGTTCGGGCAGTATCGCGGCCGCTCGCTCGGCACGCTCGGCGCCCTCGGCACGCAGAGCTTCCACGAGACCAAGAACTTTTCCTGCGGCGAGGGCGGCGCCCTCTTGATCAACGACCCCCGCTACCTCGAGCGCGCCGAAATCCTGCGCGAGAAGGGCACCAACCGCGCGCGCTTCTTCCGCGGCCAGATCGACAAGTATAGCTGGGTCGACGTCGGTTCGAGCTTCCTGCCGTCTGATTTGCTGGCCGCGTTCCTCTGGGCGCAGCTCGCGCGGCGCGAATGGATTCAGGCGCGTCGGCGCGCGATCTGGGAGCGCTACGCGCAGGGCCTCGCCGATTGGGCTGCGCACTTCGAGGTCGGTTTGCCGTTCGTCCCCGCGCACTGCGACCAAGCCTATGCCTTATTTTATCTACTGCTCCCGTCGCGGGAGACCAGGCAGCGACTGCTCGCTGATCTCAAGGCGCGCGATATCGGCAGCGTGTTTCATTATCTCCCGCTTCATTTGTCCCCTATGGGCCAGCGCTTCGGCGGGCGCGCCGGCGATTGTCCAGTGACCGAGTCGGTGAGCGATCGACTGCTGCGTTTGCCGTTCTTCCATGACCTCACCGGCACCGATCAAGACCAGGTGATCGCCGCCGTCGCGAACTTCGTTTGTCGCTAGCGGCCGTTGGGTGGGGGGCCTTCGGGCATCGCACAGACGTGAAGTGGCAGGTTCCAGTCTCGTTAAAGCCGCCACACGGTTCCCCGCGCCCATCAATCCATGGACGGTAAACACTGTTTGCGGGTCCTGCGATCTCGTCGCTGTCCTCGTAGGAGGTGGCTGCCAAGCGGACGCCGTCAACGGACTCCAGCTGATCGCAACTCAATCATCCATTATTCACCAACTATTGTTGCACGGACTACAACTCGACCGGAGCGCTGTACACGATTCGGGCTGCGGCCATTTGTCTCACCGAATCCTCCGCGAACATTTGATAGAGTCCCGCGGAGTGGTGTGAGTCCACAGCTTGACGATGGTGGTCAAGAAAGTTGGGCGAAGAAGGTCATCGGGTTCTCCTGAAGGCGGGCAGGCACCCACCAGGAGGAGAAGACCCGATGACCAAGAGCACGGTAGACGCAATGGAGACGGCGAGCAACGTGATCCAGACGGGCCAGGCGAGCGCGCTTTTGCAGACGCTGTTGCGGGCGCTGACGACGGTGATGGAGGGCGAGGCGAGCGCGCTGTGCGGGGCGCAGTACGGAGAGCGCAGTGAGGAGCGGAGCAACGTGCGCAACGGCTACCGGGATCGCGCGTTGGAGACGCGGCTCGGCACGGCGGACTTGAGGATTCCCAAGCTGCGCGAGGGCAGCTACCTGCCGAGTTTCCTCGACCCGCGCCGTCGCTGGGAGCAGGCGTTCGTAAGCGTGGTGAGTGAGGCGTACGTGCTGGGGGTGTCGACGAGGAAGGTGGACGAGCTGGTCAAGGCGATGGGCGCGCAGGGCATGTCGAAGAGCGAGGTGTCGCGTCTGTGCGGAACACTCGACGAGGAGGTGGAAGCGTTCCGCCGGCGCAAGCTCGACCGGAGCTACCCGTACTTGTGGCTCGACGCGGTGTATCTCAAGGTCCGCGACGGGAAACACGTCGTGAGCAAAGCGACGCTGGTGGCCTACGGCGTGAGTGAGTTCGGGGAGCGCGAGATCGTCGGAGTGGAGGTGGCCGACGGCGAGATGGAGGACGCCTGGCGCAGCTTCCTGGGCGGCCTGGTGGCGCGCGGATTGCGCGGGGTGCGGCTGGTGATCTCGGATGCACACCTGGGACTGCGCGCGGGCATCCGCGGCGCGCTCAACGGTGTGGAGTGGCAGCGCTGCACGGTGCATTTCATGCGGAACGTGCTGTGTCGCGTGCCCAAGGCGGCGCAGGGCTTCGTGGCGGCGGCACTCAAGAGCATCTTCTCGCAGTCGTCGCAGGAGGAGGCTTGCCAAGCGCTGCACAAGGCGGTCGAGTTGCTCGCGCCCAAGTATCCGGCGGCAGCCGCGGTCGTCGAGGAGGCGGAGCAGGATGTGCTCTCGTACATGAGCTTTCCCGACAAGCACTGGCGCCAGCTCCATTCGACGAACCCGCTGGAGCGTCAGAACCGTGAGATTCGCCGTCGCACGGACGTCGTCGGCATTTTTCCAAATCCGCCCTCGGCACTCCGCCTGGTGACCATGCTGCTCGTCGAGCAGAACGACGAGTGGGCCGTCAATCGTCGCTACTTCAGTCTGGAGTCGATGCAGTTGCTCAAGGCGCCGGCCACGCAGGCGCCAGCGCTGGAGGCTGCTGCGTGACAGAGCCAGAAGCCCAGAGGCGGTGAACCTGGAAGCCGGCACTGCGAACGACGTCGGGGACGCGCACAGCGCTCTTCTTGGGGACAGCTTCAGAAACCTGCCCCCAAGAACGCCCCAACGTCTGAGCCGGTCCGCGTCGGTTGTGATTTAGGAAGAACACAGGAGACAGACAACGAGAATTCGATGACCTTCAAACACCACTTGACGGGACGTGAGCGAGCGCGGCTTGCCGATCGTCCTGAGAAACCCCGCGACCCTGGCGATACATCATGCCGAGATTCAGGCAGGCATACGACACCCCGGCATCGCAGGCCCGCGTGGAGAGCGTCGCGGCACGGGCCGCGTCAAGAGGACCTCCACGGCCCTCGGCGCTGAAGAATCCCCTCATATAAACCCGAAGAGCTCGATGCAGAACGCTTGGCCGCGCACGAGCTCGGCGAACTTCTCAACCAAGGGCACGAGTTTCTCTGCCCGCATCATTGGAATGGCGTTGTAGTAGTGCAGGCCCTGGCGGTAAAGGGAGTGCGTTCGCTTCTTGGCGGTGTTCGCCTTGAGGAGCCGGTCCATACCAAGGGCCTCACCGGCGGCGCCGAGGAGAGTGAGTAGCGACTGTGCGAGAGCGCCGATGAGAAGGAGGCGGTCTCGCCGAACGGGCGTGCCGATATGAGTCGCGGACAGTCCGAGACCGTACCTCTGATCCTTGGTGTCTCGGAAGTTCTCCTCGATGGTGAATCGCTTGCCGTATAGCTCGACGACGTTCTTCGGGCCAAGGTCGCCGCGGCTGGTCGCCAGACACCAGCTATCTTTCATTCCGGCCTCCTTGACACACACCACAGCTGGAACGGGGCAATGGTCCTGCGTCACCAGCGCCTCACGCAGCATTCGGGCGCGGCCATTGGTCGGCACCCATTCGCTGGCGGGACGCGACTCGCCCTCCGAGTCGGTGACGGTAATGATCTCGCGAAACCGGATGACGTAGTGGAAGCCAAGCTCGCTGAGCATCTTGTACAGTTTCTGGTCGCCGAATCCTCGGTCGGCGAGAAGCGTGACGGTCACTCCCGCAGGAAGCACCTCGCTGAGTCGTTTGATGACGTCATCCTCGTACTCGTTCCTGTTGTCCCGCAATGTCGACTTCACGACAGTCTTCCAAATGAGGGGTGTCGCCCGCCCATGGGAGGTGACGAGATTGATGGCGATGGTCGTCTGGTCATCGTGATCGTGCTCAGTCCAGTCGAGAGCCACGACCATCTCGCGACGGTCGCCCAAGACGAACGGAACCCAGAGCGCGAACAACTGCCAGACGTCGATACCCTTGTTACTCAACATCCGGTCTACCTGCTTGATGGCGTGCTTCGGCTCGACCCCGCGGGCCTCGGCCATCCCGATGCCGATTGCGTGGATCGCCAGAGACGCAGCGTGGATCACGCCGAGCGTGCAATGAGCCAG
>JANXXR010000239.1 GCA_025350525.1 Deltaproteobacteria bacterium | reverse complement strand
CGCGCGCTGCTGCTCGCGGCGGGCTTTCTCAATCCGCAGCAGCCCGACCTGGTGCTCGACGAGCTGCTCTCGACGCTGCGCCGGATCCACCCGACGCGGCGCGAAGCAGAGCTGCTCCTCGCCGCGCTGGCCCAGCTCGAGCGCACCCGGTCGCGCTGATCGAGCTAAGCGGCGGGAGCGGCTTCGCCGGCCTTCTTCGGCTGGTGCTCCGCGCACAGGCCGTGGGCGGACACCTTCTTCAGGCAGCCTTCCTTGCTGCAGGTCTTGTAGCGGCCCTTGGGCAGCTCGCCGGCCTTCCACTTGTCGTAGTGGAAGAAGCAGAAGCCCTTGGCCTGGTAGGCGCGCTTGCAGGCCTCGATGCTGCACTTCTTGTCGGTGCCACCCTTGGGCTTGGGGGCGTGGGTCTTGCGGCGCTGCTCGGTGGTCTCGGCCATCTGTTGCTTCCTCCAAAAGGGAGCGCGTTCTAACCCGGTTGCGTTGCATTGACAATGGCACGACCGCTGCAACCTTGGGTCGGGTGGCGCGGAAGTGGGCGCCTGCCTGCTGATCAAGGGAGCGTCAAATGGGGCCGACAGGGCTGGTGGTGGTAGGGCTTGGCGGAGTCGGCAGTTCCCTTGTGACGGGCATCCTCGCGGCCCGCACGCACCTGGTCCATCCCTTTGGCAGCCTGGTGGAGGCCGGAGGGACCGGGCGCTCGCCTGCAAGCCCGCTCTCGCCGCTGCGCCAGCAGGCGCCGCTGGCGGAGCTGTCCGACCTCGTGGTCGGCGCTTTCGAGCTCAAGGAAGACGACGCCTACCGCGCCTCGCTGCGCGCGGGGCTCATCAACCGTTCGCTGCTGGACGAGCTGCGCCCCGAGTTGCGGAAAGTGCGGGCCATGCTTGGGGCCCGCCAGGCGCCGACGCGGCGTGAGCTGGCCGACATGTTGGCCGAGGACCTGCGCGGCTTCCTCGCCCACCACCACTGCGCCAACGGTGTCGTGGTCTGCACGCTTCCCGGCCTGCGCACGCCGATGCCCCGGATGGGCGCTACGCCGGACGAAGTGTGGAATGCGCTCGACCAGAGCGCCGACTGGGTCAGCCCCGGCGTCGTCTATGCCGCAGCCGCTGCCCAGGCCGGCTGCTCCTTCATCGCCGCCGGCCGCGACGCAGCGCTTGCTGCGCCGGGAATCTCGGCGCTCTTCGGGGACAAAGGTTTGCCCATCGCAGGCACGGGGCTTCTCGGTCCCGACGCCCTGCTCCGGGAGATGCTGGCGCAGATCCTCTCGCTGGAAGGCATGTCGGTCTCGGGCGCGGCCTCGCTCTCGACCCGCGCCGAGGAGCGGGGCGCTCGCCTGTGGGGCGGCCCGGACCGCACTTCGGAGATGGGCCTCGGCGCCGCCTGGGCCGGGGGCGCCTTCGAGCTGTCGCTCGAGCTGCGCGGCCAGGTGGCGCTCTACCAGGCGGCCCGCGCTCTCGACGCTGCGCTGCTCATCGAGCTGGCCCAGCGGGCCGGCCGCAGCGGCGCCCAGGAGTGGATGGACGCGCTCTTTGCCGCGCCCTTGGGCGCGCGCTCGCTGCACGAGACGGCTTCGCTGTCGGTGCTCGAGCGGCGCGCCCGCATGTTCGCCGAGTTGCCGGCGCTGGCGGAGGGCGCGAGCCGGGTAGCCGCGTAGCGAGCAGGCGCTGGCACATCGCTTGCTCTTGTATTCGTGCGGGTGGCGTGGGGGTGGCCTGCAGCAGCAGGCGCAAGAGGGGGGTCGGCGTTTCGCGGGGGCGTTTCGCTGACAGGATGGGGCGCGGGCGGGCCGGGGGGCCTTGGCCGCGCCCCATTCTTTTTTTGTGCCCTCGATCGGGGCGCTTGACCGGCCGATCCACTCAAGATACTGTGCCACCGAGCGCTCGATCCACCGGATCCGCCAATCCGTCAAGAGCGCGAAGGATGTGGCGCCGTGGCCGAGCGACAAGCCGCAGCACCCGTGCAGGGCACGCCGTCGCCGGCGGAGCTGATGCGCGCGGCGCTGGAAAAAATTATTTTTTTTGAGTGGAGGCTGTCGGAGCTGGCCGCCGAGCTGTCGGGCGCGCAGTCGCGGTGCGCCTCGGCGGAGCTGGAGCGCGGCCGCGCCGAGGAGGACACCCGGGCCGCCGAGCAGCGCGCCAGGTCGGCGCGGCTGCAGGTCGCCGAGCTCGAGGCAGAGCGATCGCGGCTGGCGTCGCTCCTTGCGCAGCCGTCCCGCGGGCTGGTCGATGGGCAGGCGCTGGAGGCCGAGCGCAGCCACAGCGCCCAGCTGCAGGCCGACCTGACGGAAGCGCGCCAGCAGCTCGCCGCCGGGCGTGCCGAGCGCGAGCGCTGGCTCTCCGAGATGATCGCCCAGGCCCGCAGCGGCGACGAGGCCCCGGCCGCGCTGGCGCAGTTCATCAGCGAGCTGCGCGGCGAGATCATCGCACTGCGCGATCGCCAGAAGCAGTCCGACGCCCTCCTCGCCCAGGCCGGCATCGCCCCTCCCGCGCGGGAGCCCTCGCAGCCGCCGCCCTCGCTGCCCCGCCGCGATCCGGAGCCGGTCGAGCAGGCGCGGCAGCTCTGGGTCGAAGGGCGCATCGGCGGGACCCGGGACGCCGAACTGGCTCAGCGCGCGGCGCCCGTGCACACCTCGCACTTCGCCGCCCCGCTGCCCCGCGCCGCCAACGTCTCGAGCGAGGGGCCGGCCCAGGCGCACGGAGGCGTGGCCGCCCGGGCGCTCTCCGATCAGTGCCTGCGCAACCTGACCGCCGCCGAGCCGTCGCGTCGCGAGCAGGCCGCCCGCCACCTGGCCGCGGTGCCGCTGGGAGCGGCAGCGCCGGTGCTGGCCTCTGCCCTCGGAGTCGAGCGCGATTCCAAAGCTCGTGCGCAGATGGCCCGCGCGCTGGCCGCCTGCGGAGGCGAAGGCGCCGCCGACGTGGTCGCGCAGCTCCAGGCCACGCACGAGCCGCCGCTGGTCCGTCTCGCCGCTGCCGAAGCGCTCTGCACCTTGCCCTCCCGCGCCCGGGCCGCGCTGGTCTGCGCCGCGCAGGACCCCGCCGCCGCCGTCCGCCGCCGCGCCGCCGCGCTGGCCGCCGCTGAAGGCTTCGAAGATCTGCTGGCGCAGCTCTCCTCCGACCCGGAGGCCTCGGTCCGCGCCGCCTGCGCAGCCGCCCGCCGCGAAGCGCCCGCGCCCGTCGAGCCGGAAACGCCGCCCGCCCGCGATCCTGCCGCCGAAGTCCTGCAGGCCGTGCAGGCCGCACTCTTCGGCCTCACCGAGCAGGAGATCGCCGAGCACGTCGGCGTTCCCGAGGACGAAGCCCGGCTCCTCGCCGGCACGCTCCTCGCCGCCGGCCGCCTCGGACGCCGCGGCAAGCGCCTGGTGCTGGCCGAAGGAGGTGGCAGGTGATGGAACAGATCCGCTACTCGAGCCGCCGCTTCGCCGAAGTGCTCGGGCTCACCTCCCGCGAGCTCGCCCAGGCCGAGGAGAGCGGCGCCGTCCACTCCACCGTCAAGCCCGCCCCCGGCGCCGCGCAGAAGACGCTCTACTCCGTCGACGACCTCGCCGCCGCGCGGGAGAAGCTGGGCCGCGTTCCGCCCCGCCGCCCGATGCGCAAGCAGCTCTTCCTCAACTTCAAGGGCGGCACCGGCAAGACCTCGGTCTCCTCGAGCTACGCCTTCCGCCTCGCCGAGATGGGCTACCGCGTCCTAGTCATCGACCTCGACTCGCAGGGCCACGCCTCCAAGTGCCTTGGCGTCTCCGGCGAGGAGGCCGAGAGCACGCTCTTCGACGCCATCATCAAGAAGACGCCGCTCACCAAGGTCATCGTCCAGACCGGGATGCCGGGGCTCGACCTGGTGCCGTCGAACCTGACCATGAGCACCATCGACCTCTCGCTGATGCCGCTGGCCGCGCGCGAGTTCCGGCTGCGCAACGTGCTCAAGGAAGTGGAGGGCGCCTACGACTTCGCGGTGCTCGACGCGCCGCCCAGCTTCGGGCTCTTGAATTTGAACGCGCTGATGGCCGCCCACGACCTCTTCGTGCCGGTGCTCGCCGACTTCCTCTCCTTTCACGGCCTCAAGCTGCTCTTCGAGACGGTGCAGGGGCTGGAGGAAGATCTCGAGCACGTGCTCGACCACATCTTCATCGTCATCAACGCCTACAACGCCACCTACAAGATCGCGAAAGAGGCGAAGGAGGCGCTGGAGAAGCACTACCCGGACTTCCTGCTCAAGCAGGTGATCCGGCAGTGCACCAAGTTCGCGCAGGCGTCCAGCGAGGGCGTCCCCATCTTCGCGTACGATCCCGAGAGCAAGGGCGCGACCGACATCCAGGCCGTGCTCGACGAAGTGCAAGGGCGCATCGGCGAGTGGGGAAAGCTGAAGCTGGCGGAGCCGGCATGAGGGGCAACGAATGAAGAGCGGCTTCGAAGACAACGTCCCCAAGGTGCGGCCGCGGGTGAGGCTGGGGCGGGCGCAGGATGAACAGATGGCGGAGGCGCAGGAATTGGCGGCGAAGGAGTCGGAGGCGCCGCCCATCGCGCCTGTCGTCGAGGAGTCCGCGCCGCTCTTCTCCGCGCCGCCGCTCGCTGCCGTGCCGCCGGAGCCGCTGCGCGCCGTGCCGCCTGCGTCGCTCCGGGCCGCGAAGCCGGAGCCGGTGCGCGCCGAGCCGGTGCCTCCTGCCGCCGCCGATCACGAGCGCCCCTCGCAGCTGTCCGAAGTGCGCCGGCGCGCCGCTGCCGCCGCCGAGCCGCTCACCGCAGCGCCGCTCCCTGCCGGCAAGCGGCGCCGCGCCTCGACTGCCGCCGCCGAGGTGGCCGACCTCGCCCGCGAGCTGACCACCGAGCTCTCCCGCGCCGGCGATGCCAACGCGCGGCTGAAGGCGGACCTGGACGCCGCCCTGCAGAGCCTGCAGAAGGCGGCCGACGAGTCGCGCGAGGAGCGCGCCGAAAACCAGCGCCTCACCGGCGAGGTGGACAAGCGCGCCGCCGCCGCCCGCGACCTGCTCTCCGAGCTGGAGCTGCTCGAGGCCGAGCGCGACGGGGCGCTGGCGCAGGTGGCCCGCCTCTCCCGCGAGCAGCGCGAAGAGAAGTCCCGCGCCGCCGCGGCAGCGCAGGAAGTCGAGCGGGCCCGCGCCGAGGTGGCGCAGGCCCGCGAGGTGGCGCAGCGGCTCACCGTCGAGCTGGCGGACCGCACCCGCGAGCGCGACCAGGCCCGCGAGGAGCTGCTCTCCGCCCGCAGCGACCGCGACCGCCTCGCCGAGGAGCTGCTGACCGCCAACGCCGAGGCCGACGAGGCCGCGCAGAGCCGCACCGCGCTGGAGGAGATCCACCGCGCGCTCTCGGAGGCGCGCAGCCGCATCGGCCGTTGATCCGACAAAGCACACCGCGAAGGCGCGAAGACGCGAAGGGGTTGGGATTGGTGACCGAGCGCCGCCCCGAGCAGGCGCGTGGCAGCGCCTCCGAGCAAACCCAAAAGCTTTTCTTCGCGACTCGAGCCTTCGCGGTGAGATTTTGCTTTTGCGTTTCCGCAGACGTCGTCGACGCTACGGCAGCGCGCCCCAGAGGAAGATGCGCGGATAGGTGTAGAGGAACGGCCGCTGGTCGGGAAGCTGCGGCAGCAGCAGCTCGCGGTAGGCCTTCAAGAAGCGCTCCCAGTCGGGCGGCCGGAGGCGCTTCTGGTAGTCGATGAGGAGCGCGCCGCGGACCCACTCGATCACCTGCTCGCGGCTCTCCAGCAGGTGCCCGTAGATCTCGACGCGGACCTTGCGCCGCACGAACCCGAAGTCGCGCAACAGGCCGGCGTAGCGCACCGGATCGAGCAGCGGCGGCCGCCCTTCGAAGCCGCCCAGGAGCGCGCTGAACTCCGGCGTCCGCGCCAGCTCGTGCGCGGCCCGGTGCGAGGCGTGGGCGTCGTTCATCGGCATCTGCACGGCGAGCTGCCCGCCCGGCGCCAGCGCCGCCGTCAGACGGCGCAGGAGCTCGGGATGGTCCGGCACCCAGTGCAGCGCGGCGTTGCTGAAGATCAGATCGAACGGCTCCCCCGGCGCAAATTGCTCGATCTCCTGCTGCTCGAAGCGCAGCCCAGCCTCCCGCGGCGCCGCCGCCAGCATCGCCGCCGAGTTGTCGAGGCCCACCGTCTCCCGCGCGGCCAGCGTGCGGTGGAGCAGGAGCGTCAGCTCGCCGGTGCCGCAGCCCAGGTCGGCCGCGCGCATCGACTGGCGCGGCTCGACCAGCGCCAGCAGGTCGTGGAAGGGCTGCGTCCGCTCTTCGCGGAACCGCTGGTACTGCGCCGGATCCCAGACGTCGGGCACGGCCCGAAAGACTACTCCACCCGCGCAAAGGCGGAAGGGGCGAGCAGCTCCTCCTCGGCCTCGAGGCTGAGGGCGCCGTGCTGGAGGCGGTCGTGCAGCAGGTCGAGCTCTGCCGCGCCGCGAACTCGATCGGCCCCGCGCAGGAGCGTCAGCGAGAAGCGGGCGCGCTCGAGGTTGGCGACGTCCTCGTGCAGCCGCGCCAGCGCGCGCTCCCGGGCGCGGCGGACGCGGCCAAAGTGTTCGAGCTGGCCTTCCAGCGCTTCGGCTGCGCGCTGGTAGCTGCTGCGCGCCGCAGGATCTTCGGCGCCCTCGGCGCTCTTCTTCAGGTGCGCGAAGCGGGCCTTGATCTCCCCCTCCAGCGCGGGCGCCGCGGCGCGGGAGAGCGACGCCGTCCGCCCGGCGGTCTCCAGCGCCGCCAACGCCAGCGACTCGAGCAGGCCGCGCAGATCGCCGCGCGCTCCCGCAGGCAATTCCTCGAGCGCGCCGCGCCGCGCCTGCGCCGCGCGCTCGGCGAGGCCGCGCACCTCCGGCGTCAGCGCGGGCCGCAGCGTCACCAGCCGCGCCTCCACGGCATCGCCGCCCAGCGCGACGTGGAGCGGCGTCGCGGCGAAGCCGGCCCAGAGCCCGAAGGCCGCTCCCGACACGCCCGTCGCCAGCCAGCCGGGCAACAGCGCGGCCAGCGCAGTGGCCAGCGGCGGCAGCGCCACCGAGCCCAGCGCCACCGCGCATGCGCCCAGCGCGGCACAGAGCGCCACCTTGCCGCGCGATGGTTCGGCGGTCCCGTTCGCCTTGGCCGACGCGCGCCGGCCGAGCGCGAAGAGCAGTCCCAGGAGCGCCCCGCTGAGCAGAAGCAGCCAGCCGGAGCGCGCGATCAGGAGCGAGCCGACCGCCGCCGCCCAAGAGAGGAGCGCCGCCGCGATCCGCTGTCGTCCCAGAGGCGGTGCGACCGCCAGCAAGAGCGCGCCTCCCATCACCGCCGCCTGCGCAAGTCCCGGCTGCGGCCACACCGCCGAGAGCGCTCCGCCACCCAGCGCCGCCAGCGCAGCCGCGCGCTGGAACTGCGGATGATCCTCGAAGCGCACGTCCATGACTTCACCACCCCTTCACGGGCGCGCGCGCCGCATCGAAGGTCTTCTGCTTCAGCGCCTTGCTGGCGGCGCCGCCCGGCCCGTCGATGGCGGAGACCTCCGCGCCGAAGTCCACCGCGAGCTCCATCAGCGGCGCCGCGGCGGCGGGAGCGAGGCGCGCAGTCCGCTGCGCCACCCCTCGCAGCAGCGAGACCTGCGCCGCCGCCTCGTCGCGCCGGCCCGCTTCCTGAAGCTGCGCGGCCTGCTGCGCGAGATCGGCCATCTCCGCCTTCGCGCCCGTCACCGCGGCCCCGGTCGGCGCCAAGGCGAGCAGGCCCGCGTCCGCGGTGTACGCGCCCTGCACCGTGGCGACGGCTTCGGCAGAGGCGCCGGAGGAGGCGTCGTCGAACTTGAGCTGCACCCGGCCCAGCTCCGCGAGGCCGCGCCCCCCTGGAACGCGCAGCTTCACCAGCACGCGCCGCTCCTCGCCGGCGGCGAAGTCGGGCACCCGCACCCAGCCACCCTCCGCCTGGTAGCCGAGCACGCGCACGATGGCGGCGCCCTCGATGCGCACGCGGACGTTGCGCGCCACCGCCGCGGAGGCGCGGCTGAGCTCGTCGCGGAAGGCGCCGGGCAGCACCTCCGGAGACGCGATGTACCGCGCCCGCCCGCCGTTCTGCGCGGCCAAGGCGGTCATCAAGTCCTCGTCGTAATCCTCGCCCATGCCGAAGGTCGAGAGCGTCGCTCCGGGAAAGTCGCGCTGCGCGAGGCGGAGGAGCCCGGCGCGGTCGGAGATGCCCTCGTTGGCCTGTCCGTCCGAGGCGAGGAAGACCTTGTCGGTGCGGCCGCCGGCATGTCCGCGCAAAAGCTCCGGCGCGGCCCGGTCGAAGGCGTCGGACAGATTCGTGCCGCCCATCGCCTGCAGCGCTTCGATGGCGGCGAGCACCTGCGCGCGGGCCTCCGCGGTCATGGGCGAAGAGGGAAAGAGCACCGAGGCCTCGCTGCCGAACTCGACGATGGCGAGGCGGTCGTCGGCACAGAGCGCCTTCGCCAGCGCGCGGGCGGCGTCCCGGGCGCGGTCGAGCTTGGCCCCGGTCATCGAGCCGGAGCGGTCGAGGATGAGGACGGCGTTGACCGGAACGCGGCGGCGCGCGGAAGGATCTGCGTCGGCGAGGAGATCGATCTGGAGATAGGCGTCGCCGCCGCTCTCGGGAAGGTAGCGGCGATCGAGCTGCGTGGTCATGCTCAGCGCGCCGGCCCGCACGCCCTGCTGTCCCGGCTGCTCCGGTGGCTTCGGGCGCGGGACGGGGCAGAGCAAGGCGGCCACGGCGGCGGCGGCGAGCGAGGCGAGGGCGACGGCGGCGAGGGCGAGTGTGCGGCGCATGAGACCTCCGCGAAGGCTCAACGCGCGCGCGGGCGCCGCGATCTATCGAAGCTGCTGCGCGAGGAATTCCACCGCCCGGCGCTCCGCGTAGAAGCGCGGCCGCCAGGGCGGGCCCTCGACGAAGCCCAGGTGGCCTCCCCGCGGCCACACCTCCAGCGTGACGTTGGGCGGCGTCGTCCGCGGGATCGACGAGGCGGGGATGAACGGATCGTCCTCGGCGGAGAGGAGCAACAGCGGCACGGCGACGCGGGCGACGAACGGCCCGCTCGAGCACTGCGCGTAGTAGTCGGGCGCACTCTCGAAGCCGTGGACGGCGGCGGTGACCGCGTCGTCGAACTCGAAGAGCGTGCGCGCCGCCGCCACCCGCGCGGTGTCGAGCGCGCCCGGATGCTGCTCGCCTTTGAGCAGCGATTTGCGCTTCAGGGTCCGCAAGAAGCGCGTGCGGTAGACCCAGCGCCAGAAGCCGCCCGAGTCCAGCTTGCGCGAGCAGGCGGCGAGATCGAACGGCACCGAAAGCGCGGCGGCGGCGCGGATCTGGCGCGGGACCTGGGCGCCCTGCTCGCCCAGCCACTTGACCAGCACGTTGCCGCCCAGCGAGCAGCCGACGAGGACGATCTGCTCCGCCTCGCCGCGCACCCGCGAGATCACCTCGCCCAGGTCGGCGGTCTCGCCGGAGTGGTAGGAGCGGAGCAGGCGATTCATGTCTCCCGAGCAGCCGCGGAAGTTGAGGGCAAGGCCGCGCCAGCCGCGCAGCCGCGCCTGCTCGAGCAGGCCGCGCAGGTAGTGCGCCGAGGAGCTGCCCTCGAGGCCGTGCAGCGCCACCAGCAGCGGCGCCTGGGCTGGTCCGTCGAGCCGATCGACGTCGACGAAGTCTCCGTCGTGCAGCTCCCACCGCTCGCGGCGCAGCGGCAGCCGCGGCCCCTTCCGCAAGAGCGGGCCGAAGATGGTCATCAGATTCGGCCCGAAGAGGAAGCGCGCCGGCTGGTACAAATTAGACTTCCTCTAAAAAGCGGACGATGCGCCCCGCCACCTGCCGGCGCTGCTCGACCATGGGCAGGTGGCCGCTCGAAGGCACCAGCTCGACCGCTCCGTTGCGCAGGTGCGCTCGGAAGTAATCGACGCTGGAGAGGGGCAGGATGCGGTCCTGGTCGCCCCAGAGAATCAGCACCGGCTTCTCGATGGAGCCCAGAAGCTTCGGGTCGATGCCGGGCAGGTCCTCGCCCATCTCCGAGACGAACTTCTGCACCGGCGCCGAGGCCCAGTGGCGGCCCAGGTCGCGGGCGAACAGCCAGCCCAGCCGCGGTGGGCGCAGGTAGAGGCGGCGGTTCATCTCCAGCGCCGCCTGAGCGCTGCCGCCCTTGAAGGCGAGCAGCACCGCCGCGCGATCGGCTCCGGCCAGCGGCGCGCCGGCGGGATTGAGCCCCACCACACCGCGCACGCTCCGGGGCAACGCCGCGGCGGTGTAGAGGCTGATGGCGCCTCCCAGCGAGCTGCCCACCAGCACCGCCGGCTCGCCGATCTCGCCCAGCGCCAGCGCCACCGCCGCGCCGCACTCGCGCATCGTCGCCGGACGCTGGCCCTTTGCGAGCCGCGCGCGCCCGTGCCCGGGCAGCTCGATGGCCACCACGCGGCGCGACGCCCGCAGCACCGCCCGCACGATGGGCAGAAAGCCGGCCGCGTTGCCCCCCATGCCGTGGACGAGGAGCACGGGCGGACCCTTGCCCTGTCCTTCGCGCTCGTACAGGTGCGCGTCGTGTTCGCCCGCCCGCAGCCGCCGCGAGCGGAAGCCGAGCGCCCGGTAAGTGGCGTGGCCCAGCAGCCAGACTGCACTCAGAGGAAGGATCATCTGGCGCAATGGTAGTCTTTCCCGGTGCTGCGCGCCTTCATCGCCCTGGTGGTCGCGCTTCCGCTCTACGAAGCGCTGCGCTACTTCGGGCTCAAGAGGCTGCGCGAATACTGGCGCGACCGGGCCCGCCGTTACGCCGCGCAGTACGACGTGCGCGTCGATCTCTTCAAGTTCGGCGGCAAGCTGCTGGTGCGCGAGGAGCTGCTCAACGACCGCGTCATCCTGCGCGCCGTCTCCGCGGCGGTGGAACAGGGCGAGCGGCCCGAAGACGTTCGCGCGCGCGTCGAGGAGTACATCGACGAGATCGTGCCGGCCTTCTCGCTCACCGCCTACTTCGAGTTCGGCATGAAGCTCGCCCGCGCCGCCATCCGCGCCGTCTACCGGCCGCTGGTGGATGCGCACAGCCTGCGCCGTGTCTCCGAGACGCTGCCGCCCAACGCCACCGCGGTCTTCCTCATCAACCACCGCAGCAACTTCGACTACGTGGTGGTCGGCTGGGCGCTGGCGCGGCAGGTGGCCATCAGCTACGCGGTGGGCGAGTGGGCCCGCGTCTTTCCGCTCGACGCGCTCTTCAAGGCTTTCGGCGGGTTCTTCGTACGGCGCGGCTTTCCCGATCCGCTCTACCACACCGTGCTGCGGCGCTACCTGCAGCTGATCACCAGGCGCGGCGTCACCCAGGGCATCTTCCCCGAGGGCGGGCTCACCCGCGACGGCGCGCTGCGGCCGCCCAAGGTGGGGCTGCTCGACGCCATTTTGCAGCTCTCGTCGGAGCCCGACTTCGAGCGCGAGCTCTACTTCGTGCCGGTGGGCATCAACTACGACCGCGTCCTCGAGGACGAAGCGCTCCTCGCCGAGCTGCGCGGGCGGGCCGCGCCGCCCTCGCGCTCGGAGAAGCTGCGCGGCGCGCTGCGGCTGCTCTGGATGGTGCCGTCGCGCATCGCCCTCAACCTGGGACGCGCGGCCACCGGGCGGCTGCAGCGCAACGGCTACGTGGCGGTGGCCTTCGGCGCGCCGGTGAAGCTGCGCGACCTGCCGCAGGCGCAGCAGCTCAGGGGGCTGGGCGACGAGGCGCGGCGCGCGCTCGCCAAGGAGATCGCCGCGCTCTTGATGGAGCACATCGCCCGGGCCATCCCGGCGACGCCGGTGCCGCTGCTCGCCCGCGCCGCGCTGGACCTCGGCTGCGACGCCACCGTCTCGGAGCTCTCGGCCCGTGTGCGCGAATTGCGGGCGACGCTGGAGGAGCGCGGCGTCCGCACGGCGCTGGGCCCCGAGTTCGACCCGCAGCGCGCCGCCCGCGCCGACCTGCGCGACGACCTCGACCGCAACCGCGACCTCTTGCGCCTGGAGACCGATCTGCTCGCCGCGGAAGAAGCGGAGGAGATCGTCCGACTGGGCCTCGAGCGCCTGGCTGGCCGGCAGGCGCTCGCCCGCACCGCTGGCCGCGTGCGGCTGGGCCCGCATCCCCACGGCCGCGAGCTCCTCGAATACTACGCGCGCTCCCTGGCCGTGCTCGACGCCCCACGTGCGGCCGTGCCTGCGCAAGCGCGGGCAGCGCGCGATACCTAGATTTGGCGCATGGCAGAATCGAGCCTTCCGGCCGACGTGCGCGGACGGCTGTCCGACTTCCTCCGCGAGCGCAGGGAAGACATCCTTGCCGAGTGGGAAGGGGCGGTGCGCAAGACCGGCGCCGGCCGCGACCTCGATCGCCCGCTGCTCCTCGACCACATGCCGCAGTTCCTCGAGGATCTCGCCGACTACGTGGCCGAGGTCCGGGCCGGCATGACCGTGCCGCCTCCCGACCAGTACCCGCGCATCCACGCGCTCGAGCGGCTGGAGCTGGGCTACGACCTCTCCGAGGTGGTGGTCGAGTACGCCATCCTGCGCCGCAGCATCACCGACCTCGCCTTCCACACCGACGCGCCCTCCATCCGTTCGCAGGAGCTGCCCCGGCTGCACGCCGCCATCGACCAGGCCATCTCCACCTCGGTGGTCCGCTACACCGAGGCGCGCGAGCGGACGCTGCGGGCGCTGGACCGCATCTCCAGCGCGGCGCTCATCCACCACGACGTGGAGGCCCTGCTCCCCACCACGCTGCACGCCTTCCTCGAGACCACCGCCTCGGTGGACGCGGTGGCGCTGGGGCTGCGCGACCGCGACGGCGTCTTGCGCGTCCGTGCGGCGGTGGGCTTTCCCCAGCACGTCGAGCCGGGCCTTTTGCTCGTCGACGACGGCTTCGCCGCCCGGGTGGCAATGAGCGGCGCGCCCATCTTCCTGCGCGACTGCTCCGCCGACTCCTCGCTGGGCCACGATCCTTTTTGCGCCCCCGGCACCCACGCGCTCTACGGCGTGCCACTGCTCTTTGGCGACCGGGTGATGGGCGTGGCGGCGATGGGCTCGCGCACCAGCTATGAGTTCTCGCAGGAGGACCAGTTCCTCTTCCGCACCATGGTGTCGCGGGCCGCCGCGCTCATCGCGCAGGCCCGGCTCAACGCCGAGGTGGAGCAACGCGCCGCCGAGCTGGAAGCGGTCATCGAGAGCATCCCCGACGCCGTCTACGTCGGCGACGCAAACGGCGTCAAGCGCGCCAACCGCGCCGCGCTGGAGATGCTGGGCTATCCCAACGTGGAGGCGTTGAACCGGAGCGTCGCCGCCCTCGCGGACGAGCTGCAGCTCCGCCACCTCGACGGCAGGCCGATCGCGCGGGGGGAGCAGGTCTTCGAGCGCGCGCTCAAGGGCGAGGCCGCGGTCGGCGAGATGGTGGCCCGCCACCGCAAGACCGGCCGCGACATCGTCCTGCGCTCGAGCGCCGCGCCCATCCAGCTCGGCGGGCAGACCATCGGCGCCATCGCCGTCAACACCGACATCACCGAGCGCATGGCGGAGGAGGCCGAGCTGCGCGCTGCCCTCGAGCTGCGCGACCGCATCTTCGGCGTGCTCAGCCACGACCTGCGCAATCCGCTCAGCGTCATCCTCACCTCGGCGGAGATGCTGCAGCGGGCGCAGGAGCCCGAGAGCCGCGATCACCAGATCCTGCAGCGGGTGATCAACAACACCCACCGCATCGAGCGCATGGCGCACGACCTGCTCGACTACACCCGCGCCCAGGCGCGCGGCCTGCCCGTCTCGCCCCGCGACACCGACCTGCTCGCCCTCTGCCACCAAGTGCTCGACGGTCTGCAGCTCCTCAATCCGACGCGCACGCTGCGGCTCACCGCGCAGGGCAGCACCCTGGCGCAGGTGGACCCCGACCGCGCCATGCAGGTGGTGGGCAACCTGGTAGCCAACGCGCTCCGCTACTCGCCGGAGGGAACGCCGGTGGACATCGCGCTGCGCGAGGCCGAAAACTTCCTCGAGCTGTCGGTGCACAACCAGGGCGCGCCCATCGCTGCCGAAATGCTGCCGCGGCTCTTCGACGCCTTCCAGCGCGGCGTGCCCGACGAGAGCGGGCGCAGCGCGGGGCTGGGCCTCGGGCTCTACATCGTGCAGCAGATCGTCGAGGCGCACGGCGGCACGGTGACGGTGCAGTCGCAGGCGGACGCCGGGACCACTTTCACGGTACGCTTCCCGCGCTAGCAAAGATTAGCGGCCAGCGGGCTTCCGGCCTGAAGCCCGAGGCCTGAAGCCGCTTTTCCCGGGAGAACCCGCATGCCCGTCAAGATCGCCCTCATCACCGGCGGCTCCGCCGGCATCGGCCTCGCCGTCGCGCGCAAGCTGGTGGCGGAAGGCACGCGGGTGGCGCTGGTGGCGCGCACCGAGCGCACCCTGCGCGAGGCGGCGGCGGGGCTGTCCGGCCTGGCCGAGATTTTTCCCCTCGACGTGAAGGACCTGCCCGCGGTGGCCGCCCTGCCCGCCCGCGTGGTGGCGCAGATGGGCGCGCTCGACATCGTCGTCAACAACGCCGGGCTCAACCACCGCGGCGCCATGCTCACCCATGAGGCCCTCGATCTCGCCGACGTGGTCACCACCAACCTCACCGCCCCGGTGGTGCTCTGCCGCGCGGCCGCTCCGCTGATCCAGCCGGGCGGCTGCATCGTCAACGTCGCCAGCCTCGCCGGAATGGTGCCGGTGCGTTTCCAGGCGACCTACGGCGCCTCGAAGGCGGGCCTGCGCGCCTTCTCGCGGGGCATCCGGCAGGAGCTGCGCGAGCGGCGCATCTCGGTCTCGGTGGTCTCGCCGGGGCCGGTGGACACCGGCTTCTTCGGCGAGGATCTGGAGAAGGTGCCCGACATCGTCTTCTCGCAGCCGATCAGCACCGCCGAAGAGATCGCAGACGCCGTGCTCGCCTGCATCCGCGACGGCCACGAGGAGCTGGCGGTGCCCTGGCTCTCGGGCAAGCTGTGCACGCTGGGCTACCTCTCGCCGGGGCTGCTCGGGCTCTTGCGGCCGGCGATGGAGCGCAAGGGCGCGCGGGCGAAGCGCGCCTATATCGAGCGCAAGCGGGCGCGCTGACGCCTGCCCGGCCGTGCGGCGCATCCGCCGCCCGCGACCTAGCTTTGCTCTTGATGCACGCCGCCCTCGCCATCTTCGGGATCGTGGTCTCGACGCTGATCGTTCCGCTCCCGGAGGAGCTGGCGCTGATGGGCGCGGGGTGGTGGGCTCGCCAGGGCGCGCTTCCCCTCTGGGCCGCCTGGCTCGCCGCCACCGCCGGCAACGTGGTCGGCGACACCGTCTCCTATTTCATCGGCAAGTATTTCCTCGACCGGCTCCTGCGCACGCGCCTGGGCAAGCGCGTAGTCTCGCCCGAGCTGCGCGAGTGGGGCGTGGCCTTCGTCAAGCGCCACGGCTTCTGGGCCATCGTGCTCGGGCGCTTCCTGGTGGCGCTGCGCGGTCCCGTCTACTTCGCCATCGGCGCCTCGCGGGTGCCGCTGCTCCGCTTCGAGCTCGTCAACACCAGCGTGGCGCTGGTCGAGGGCGCGGGCCTCGTCTACCTCGGGTATCGCTTCGGGGAATCCACCCGCGTCTCGCACGAGGTGCGCTGGATCGAGATCGCGGTCGGCCTCATCCTGCTTTTGGCCCTGGCGCTGCCGGCGCTCCTCAAGTGGCGGCTGGGAAGACAAGGGCGCGCCGCTGCATAGCGGACGATTGCGCGCTTTGGCGTTGCGCAACGAGCGCGCCATCCAGACTGTAGGGCCATGCAGATCTGGCCCGGCCGTTCCTACCCGCTGGGCGCCTCGTACGACGGCGCCGGCACCAACTTCGCCCTCTTCTCCGAGCTCGGGACCAAGGTCGAGCTCTGCATCTTCGACGAGAGCGGCAACGAGCAGCGCATCGAGCTGCCCGAGCGCGCGGGCTACGTCTGGCACGGCTACCTGCCCGGCGTCGGCCCCGGACAGCGGTACGGCTACCGCGTGCACGGGCCCTGGGCGCCCGCGCAGGGGCACCGCTGCAATCCGGCCAAGCTGCTGCTCGACCCCTATGCCAAGGCGGTCGAGGGCCATCCGCGCTGGGACGAGGCGATCTATCCCTACCGGCTCGGGGGCAGCGACCTCGAGGCGAGCGGCTCCGACAGCGCGCCCTTCATGCCCCGCTGCGTGGTGACCAATCCCTATTTCGACTGGAGCGACGACCGCCCGCCGCGGACCTCCTGGCACGAGACGGTGGTCTACGAGATGCACGTCAAGGGCTTTACCCAGCGGCATCCGGGGATCCCCCAGGAGCAGCGCGGCACCTACGCGGGGCTGGGCTCGCCGGCCGCGGTCGAATACCTGCGCGACCTGGGCGTGACCGCGGTGGAGCTCTTGCCGGTGCACCAGTTTGCCCATTCGCATCGCTTGCGCGACGCCGGGCTGACCAATTACTGGGGATATGATTCGATAGGTTACTTCGCGCCCCACAATGAATATTCCAGCCGCGGGCAACGGGGCGAGCAGGTGCAGGAGTTCCGGCAGATGGTCAAGGACCTGCACCGTGCCGAGATCGAGGTCTTCCTCGACGTGGTCTACAACCACACCTGCGAAGGCAACCAGCTGGGGCCGGTGCTGTCGTTCAAAGGCATCGACAATCCCTCCTATTACCGGATGCTGGGCAAGGACCCGCGCTATTACATGGACTATACCGGCACGGGGAATTCGCTCAATATGCGCAATCCCTATGTCCTGCAATTGCTGATGGACTCGCTGCGCTATTGGGTCACCGAGATGCACGTGGACGGCTTCCGCTTCGACCTCGCCTCGGCGCTGGCCCGCGGGCTCCACGAGGTGGACCGGCTGAGCGCCTTCTTCGACCTCATCCAGCAGGACCCCATCGTCTCGCGGGTCAAGCTCATCGCCGAGCCCTGGGACGTGGGCGAAGGCGGATACCAGGTGGGCAACTTTCCCCCGCAATGGTCGGAATGGAATGGGAAGTATCGCGATACCGTGCGCGATTACTGGCGCGGCGAGCATTCCAAATTGGGCGAATTTGCCTTTCGCTTCACCGGCAGCTCCGATCTCTATGCGCCCACCGGCCGCAGGCCCCACGCCTCGGTGAACTTCGTCACCGCCCACGACGGCTTCACCCTGCGCGACCTGGTCTCGTACAACGAGAAGCACAACCAGGCCAACAAGGAGGAGAACCGCGACGGCGAGAGCCACAACCGCTCGTGGAACTGCGGCGCCGAGGGCGAGACCAAGGACCCCAAGGTCCTCGAACTGCGGGCGCGGCAGCAGCGGAACTTCATCGTCACCGTGCTGCTCTCGCAGGGCGTGCCCATGCTGCTGGGCGGCGACGAGCTGGGCCGCACCCAGGGTGGCAACAACAATGGCTACTGCCAGGACAACGCCATCTCCTGGTTCGACTGGGAGCACCTCGACGAAGGCCTGCTCGAGTTCACCCGCGGCGTCCTCCGGCTGCGCAAGGACCATCCCATCTTCCGGCGGCGCGGCTGGTTCCAGGGGCGCGAGCTGCACGGCAGCGACGTCAAGGACCTGGTCTGGTTCACCCCCGAGGCCAAGGAGATGTCGGAGGAGGACTGGCGGGTGGGCTACGCCAAGTCGCTGGGCGTCTACCTGCACGGCGGCGCGCTGCAACGGCCCGGCGTGCACGGCGAGAAGCTCAAGGACGACAGCTTCTACATCATCTTCAACGCCCACCACGAGGCGATGTCGTTCGCGCTGCCGGCGCAGCAGTTCGGCGGCGGCTGGATGCGCGTGCTCGACACCGCCACCGACGCGCCGCCGGAGCTGCGCCGCTCGCGGCACGGGCACCGGCTCGCGCCGGGCGATCCGGTGGAGGTGCAATCGCGGTCGGTGGTGCTCTTCCGCTGCCTCGACTAGGAGCTCGTTGGCGTATTCGCCAACGCTCCTGTCCAGTGGCCAGGGCTCGGAGACGCCCGGCCGTCGGGCTAGCCGAGCAGCAGCACTTCCGGCAGGGCGCTCTTCTTCATGCAGCGGCAACCGCGGGAGTGGGACGCCACGCGGGCGCCTTCCCATTCCTCCTCGGCCAGCTCGATCAATCTCCGGACGGCTGCGCGCGAAGCAAGATCCCCCCGGATCCACTCCACGCCGACCTCGCCCTCACCGGTCCAGGCGAGCTGTCCGAAAGCTTCCAGCTGCCCGCCCAGCGGCCCGGCCTCGGGAAGCGTGACGCGGACCCGCGCGCCCACCTCGCCCAGATCGCTGCCGGAGGCGCTGAGCCGCGCTCCGCTCTCGCTGACGTCGCCCAGCCGGCAGAGCAGCGCCGGGTGGCCCACGCCTTCGGCGAGGATGAGCTGCCCGGTGGCGATGCGCGCCGGCCGCGGAGCGGAGTGCGTCCACAGCGCCGCGCCCCGAAGCTCCAGCCAGACACCGCCGTTGGAAGGCCGCGCCCAGACCTGCCCGCGGAGCAGCACGCCCTCGGCGCCGCCGGTAAAGGACACGTGCAGGAACGCCTTGGTGCCCTCCGCCGCGGAGACTTCGGGATAGAAGAAATATCCCGCCCCCTCCACCAGGTGCAGGTGCTCCTCCAACCGCTCCGGAGTGTCGATCTCGTAACGCAGCCGCAACGCCATCCGCCACCTCCCCCAAAGGCGGTAGAGCAAGCGGCCCGCCATCCTCGCCTGTACGAAAAGAAGACGGAGCGGCAGGAAATCGTGTGCTGCGGGCGACAGGTGCGGCAGCGCGCTTCCCAACTGCGCATCGCCGCGTCACACCCGGGAGGGATCTTTCGCGGATCGGGGCGCGGAACTTCCTAGCGCGCTTGACAGTCCGCGCACGGCCGTCGTCCCATGCGCGCATGGCCGACCTCGATGACCTGCAGCGCAAGCAAGCCGACGTCGCGAAGTTCGCGATGAAGATGGTGGACGAGAAGGACCCCGAGCGGCTCAAGGAGATGGCCGCGCAGGTCCAGGCGCGCTGCCAGGAGCTGGAGAAGATGGCCCGCGGCATCGAGGCCGCCTTCACGCCGCCGTCGAGCGAGGGCGAGGAGGTCCGGGTGGTGCTGACGCCGGCGCAGAAGGCGCGCATCACCGAGCAGACCGGCGTGGGCGTCGAAGTGGTGACCCTGCGCGACAGCAAGCAGCGGATGTGGTCGAAGGACATGCCGCGCATCGAGCCGCGCGAGATCGAGAAGATGGCGGCGAAGCAGGCGGCGGAGTCGAAGCTGATCAGCGAGACGCGGTCGCAGGTGGAGAAGATCATCAAGCAGCTCGAGGCGCTCAACGTGCCCGAGATCGCCGAGACCATCGCCGAGCTGAAGAAGGACCCGACCCTGGGCCGCGCCCGCAAGGCGCAGAAGTAGCTCGAGGCGTCCAGGCAGGCGCCTTTTCGCCCGCCCTCGAAAATGGTAGAGTATGCGCCGTCGCGAATCTGCGAGGGAGCGGCATGCCTGGCATCAGTCCGATCAAGATCCTGGGAAACCTGAAGTTCTTCTCGGCCAGCCTGTCCTTGCCCACCAAGGACAAGTCCAGCAACACCAAGGAGAAGTGGTCCGAGAAGTACTTCAAGGACCGCGACAAGGCGGAGATGGACGGCGTGCCCGAGTGCATCCCGCCCTGGTTCATGCCGCAGAAGCCCGGCTACAAGCCCCACCAGGAGACCTGCGACAAGATTGGAAAAAACTTCAAGGAGTTCCACGACGCCATGCTCGACGCCGTGCAGTTCAGCCACGACATGTGGAAGCTGCAGGCCAAGTTCAAGGACCTGAAAGTGATGTCGGTGTCGGCCATCGGCGCGCCCGGCTGCCTCGACGGCCCGGAGCTGGAGAGCAACATCAAGAACGCGCCGATGGTGGCCTCCTTCAGCGGCAACATGCAGAAGCACCGCGACGCCGTCGCCGCCGGCGTCTCCAAGTGCTTCAAGAAGTGGCAGGACAAGGTGATGGTGCCGGGGCTGCCCTGGTATCCGGCCTTCGCGGCCTTTCCCAGCCCGATGGCGCCGCCCATGCCCAACATCCCCACGCCGCTCATCACCTGCCCGAGCGCGATGATGAGCGAGATCATCTCGCCCAGCAGCATGACCTCGGCCATGGACGACGCGCTCGACAGCGGCCTCAAAGACAAGGATCCCGACAAGCAGTACCACGCGCTCCACGACGCCATCGCCACCGTGCTCTCGCTCGCCTTCCTCCTCTGGCTGCCGAGCCAGCAGGTCATGCTGGTGATGGGCAAGGGGCCGGTTCCGTCGTTTGCTCCGCCCTTCGTCCCGGTGGGGCCGGTGGTGGGCGGCGACAACATCGCGGCCCCTGGCCATCTGATGACGTAGCGGCGGCGCCCGCCGCCGTGCATGCTTCGAAGCTGGAGAGCCAGCGATGGAGCACAGGGTCCAAACCATCTTCGAGGTCGCCGAGCAGGCCGAGCGGCAGCAGAGGAAGGCGCAGCCGCAGCAAGGGCAGCGCAAGCTCAAGGTCGCGCGCAAGGCGAGCGGACGGACGCTGCAACGCCCGAAGCCGAAGCAGCAGAAGAAGCGCAAGGGCGGATAGCCGCCGGCCGGACTCCGCCGCACTGGAGGGACCATGCGGGTGGCGGTGATCGGCGGCGGGATGGCGGGGCTCTCGGCCGCGGGGGAGCTCCTGCGCGGCGGGGCGGAGGTGGTCGTCTTCGAGGCGGCGGACCGGCCGGGCGGCATGGTCGGGAGCCGCGGCGAGCAGGGCTTCCTCACCGAAGACGGGCCCAACTTCATCGCGCGGCCGCTCGACGCGCTGCTCGACGCCGCCGGGCTGCGCTCCCAAGTGGTGCACACGCAGGGGCCGTCCACGCGCTGGGTGCACCGCGGCGGGCGCGCGCTCGAGGCGCCCGGGCTCTCTTTCTTGCTCGGCGCCGGAATGCCGCGCGCGCTGCTGGAGCCGTTCTTCGCGAGGCCGCTGCGCGAGGATCTTTCGCTGCGCGGCTTTCTCGTGCAGCGCCTCGGGGCGCGGGCCGGAAGCCTGCTGGCGACGCTGATGGCGACAGGCGTCTACGCGGGCGACGCCGATCGGCTCTCGGCCCGCGACGCCTTTCCGCGGCTGGGCGCGCTGGGCGAGAGCGGATCGCTAATCCTTCAACTGCTGCGGCGGAAGAAGGCGCCGCGCCCTCCGCTGTGGAACCTGCGGCGCGGCCTCGGCAGCCTGCCGCTGGCCTTGTCCGCCGGCCTGGGCGCGCGGCTGCGGCTGGGGGCAAAGGTCGCGCTCCTCGAGCCGGTGGGCAGAGAGGGCTTCCAGGTGGATGGTGCGCGCTTCGACGCCGCGGTGCTGGCGGTCCCGGCGCAGGCCGCGGCCGATCTCTGCCGGCCCTTCGCGCCGCGGTTCTCCGGGGCGCTGGAAGCAGGCTTCACCTCTGCGCCGGTGACCGTGCTGCACCTGGGGTTTCCGCAGCAGGAGGTGCCGCGCGGCTTTGGAATGCTCGACGCCGACGGCACCCTGCACGCCACCGGCGCGCTCTTTCCATCGTCGATGCTGCCGGGCCGCGCGCCCGAGGGACAGGCGCTGGTCACGGCCATCTGCGGGGGCGCGCGAAATCCGCATTACGCTCGGCTGCCCGAGGCGGAGCTGGTGGCCGCGGTGCGCGCCGATCTGGAGAGGACACTGGGCATTCGCAGCGCGCCCTCTTATGTCCGCGCGGTCCGCTGGCCGGCGGCGATTCCGCAATATGCGGTCGGGCACCGCGATCGCGTCCGGGCCGCGCGGGAACTACTCGCGGACTTCCCTCTCCTGGAAGTCGCCGGCGCTGCCTGGGACGGCGTCGGCGTCCCCGACGTGGTCGCCTCCGGCGCCGCGGCAGCAGCGCGCCTCCTTAGCAAAGTCTCGCGCGGGCCGCTCGGTGGAGCGGCCGCGATTCGTCAGGCGCGTGGGTGAGGGCTTTCTTCGCGGGCTCGGGCAGGTAAGACGCCCCGCGAGCCCTGGTAAGGTTTGCTGATGGGGAGCCGATTGGGCAGAGCCTGCAATATCGGTCCCTCACCGAGTGTGTTTGTGGCACTGGTCCTGCTTGCCGGGTGCTTTGGCTGCCGGATCTTGCGCAGTGAAGAATATGAGCGTCGTGATCGCTGCGCCCAGTCGATGCCACTCCTGCGAGAAGAGCCCAGTCGCCCCTACCGTGTCGTCAAAGTCGTAAGCAAGGACGGTGAGGACGACCTGATCAAAGAAGCGTGCGAAGACATCAACGCTGATGCGCTGATCTCAATGGGATTCACTTCCGGCGTGGTAACGAAAGGAATCGCCGTCGGCCGCGCGGGCATCGCTGCCGGAAGGAGTCGGTCCTCGGAAGAAACCCTCGTTCGCGGCATCCTGATCCGCTACACCGACCAGCCCATTCCCCGTTAGCGGCACCACCAGCAACGTGTCGATCCGCCTGTCGTGAGGGACCCGGATAAGCGTGGTTCTGGCAACTCGCCGCCCTGCTCCCCATGCTCGGGAGCCTAGCAAAGGCTCGCGCGGCCCGCTCGGTTGGAGCGGCCGCACACTGACAGGAGACCTTAGAAGAGGTTCGAAGCGTGCGAACCGTCGCAGCCCACGAAGATGCAGGCGGCCAACAGAAATGCGGGCAGGTTCTTCATTGTGGTTCACCTTTTTTGAGGGCGGCCGCAGGCTCGGTATCCTCCTGATGCGTTGGGCGAGGCCGCGATCTTGGCGTTGAGGGGATAGCCGCACTGTGGGCATGCGCGCATGCTCGCGCGGTCGCGACGACGTGGTTCGATATCCACTTCATCGGGAGCCCCTATTCTCCACTGATCACGGTCTGACTAACCGGCTTGCCGCCGTAGTCTGCAGAGTCGAGAAGAGGCGCGGCGAGGACCACCGCGAGCCTACCCAGAATAACCAACGTCGCAAGAGCCGCCAGGAACGTGTTCAGGGCTGCGATACCGGTGCCGACCATGCTCGCTGGCAGGGCGGTGCCGAAGAGCGCAAGTGCGCCTAGGGTCGCCATAGAGATCGTGGAGAGCTGCGGCAGGACGCGGGTGACGGCAGGCAGGATGGCCATCAGGGAGACGGCCACCTCGACGAGTCCCACGGTATGGAGCGTCCACGTCGTTGCTTCGGCGGCGAGCCCGTAATGTGACCGCACGTGGTCTGCGGTCAGACCGAGCTTGACCATACCGGTGAAGTAGACGACGCAGGCAACGAACCATTGCCCTGACCACAAGATCCTGTCCAACGCTTTGTTGCCCACTCCGAAAATGGTCCGCATTCATCGCTCCGGCGGTCCAACCAATGCGCCGAGACAGCGGTCGCTCACCGCGGCGGCCATCGAGATGCACTGCTCAACCTCTCTCATCCACGCGCGCTCGGCTCCGTTGCGGCACGCAGGCAACTGATTCAGGCAAGCCTCCATCTCCACGATCGCCCGCCACTCTTCCTGCTGGCAGAGCAACGTCTCCGCGTCGGAGTGAGCGAAGGGCACGACGTGGGTCGAGCGACGCAATCCGCAGTTGCCGACCTTCCCTGCGACGTCAAACGAGCCGGTTGGTTTGTGTGCTGCCACCGGTTCGGCCGAACAGACCTGGCTCGCGCAATCAGCCGGCTTGAACTCCTCGATGAGAGGACCTTCACAGGCTTGCGCGAGCAGCAGGACGAAAGCGTCGGAAAAGAGCAGCGCCAGGTCGGTTCATGAGTCCCTCCGCCGGCGCAGCAGTGCACCAAGCATGCCCGCGCTGTACGGAAGATGCCGCCCCGCCCTTGCCCGCGAGCGTGCAGGGCGGCGCGCCGTGCAGATCGCCGCACTATCCCGCTGGGCCAGAGAACCGCGCGCACCACCGGGCGCTGCAGCCCCGTTGGCCGCGAGTTGCCCAGGTCCATCGAGCGTGCATTAGCGAAACGTGACGTCACCTGTGACGTCACGTCCTTCCTCCACGTCGTCCTTGACCCAGTCGAACAGCTCGCGCAGAGGGAGGAAGTGGTGCCCCCTAACGTTCCAGTGCGCAAGTTTGGTTTGAGTTTGCAGGTCGATGGCATCGGCGCTTTCCTGAAGGAGGGGACGGGGTTGACGGAAGAGCTCTTATTGGATCCGATCGAAACGCGGGTTGAACTTCCTAGCCCCCTGATCGGCGGTTTGAGCGACAACTATCGCGGCAGAATCCAGGGAGAGGACGGATAAGCGTCGTTCTGGCAACCGCCGCCTGCTCCGCATGCTCGGGAGCCTACGGCATCGACCTCCGCGCACACCTGAAAAGCAAAATCTCCCCACGAAGGCGCAGAGGACACGGAGAAAGCTTTTTTGGTCCGATCCCCCGCGGTCGCCCGAGAACCCCCCCACCAAGAACCTCCGTGCCCTCGTGCCTCCGTGGTGCGCTTTGGCTTTTAGAGAACTCCAGAGATTGGATTGAGATCTCCTTCCGCAAAGCGCGAAGGCCGCAGCACGTGCACATCGAGCGAGGTGGCCCGCCCGTGCACGATGATCTCCGCCAGCAGCTGCCCCAGCGCCGGAGCGTGCATGACCCCGTGGCCGGAGGAGCCGTTGACGAAGTAGAGGTTCTCGCACTCCGGCAGCGCGCCCAGGATGGCGTGCTTGTCGGGCGACATCTCGTACAGCCCGCCCCAGGAGCGCGCCGGGTCCAGGGCCACTGCGCGAAGGGCAGGAACCCGCGCGTCGGTCTTGCGCCGCATCTCCTCGAGCCAGCCGTCGTCCACCGCCGTCGAGAAGGCGTCGTCAGGGTCGCCGGGCGTGGGCCAGAGCAAGAGGACGCGGCCGTCGCGGACCCGCAGGTGGAAGCCGTCCTCCACCCAGATGGTGAGCGGCAGATCGGCGGGCAGCGCCTCCGTCGCAACCGTGCAGGCCACCTGCCGGCGCAGCGGCAGAACCGGCAGCGCCACGCCTGCGAGCCGCGCGATCTGCGAAGCCCAGGCGCCGGCCGCGTCCACCACCGCCCCGCAGGCCAGCTGCGTTCCGTCGGCCAGCGTCACCGCCTCGATGCGCGCGCCCCTGCGGCGCAGGCCGGCGACGGTCGCTCCGCAGCGGACCTCCGCCCCGCGCAGGTATCCGTCGAGGATCTGCAGCGGCCGGATGAAGCCGTCGGTCGGACACCACGCCGCCCCGGCCAGTCCCTCGCAGCGCACGTGCGGATTGACCTGCGCGATTTGCTCCCCAATCAAGATGCGCGCCTCGTGCAGCCCCGCCGCCCGTTGCACGGCCTGCGCTTCCCGCAGCGCCTGCAGCTCCTCCTCCGTCCGCGCCAGCCAGAGGTAACCTTTGGGCTGGTATCCCGGATCGACGCCCACCTCGTCCCGGAAGCGCAGCAGCTTTTCGCGGGAGAGCAGCGAGAGGCGCACGTTGACGTCGCTGGCGTATTGCGCGCGAAAGCCGCCGGTCGCGCGCCCGGTGCTGCCCCGGCCCGGCGCAGCCTCCCGCTCGAGCAGGACTACCGAGCCCGCGCCCAGCCTGCGCAGGTGCCAGGCCACGCTGGCGCCGATG
>JANXXR010000715.1 GCA_025350525.1 Deltaproteobacteria bacterium | reverse complement strand
GGCCCCTTCGCCGAGCAAGACCGCGCGCGCGAGCGAATGCTGGTGGACCTCAACTGCGCGGCGGTGGTGGACCTGTGCCACCTCTTCCTGCCGCGGCTCCTCTCGGGGTCGTTCATCGTCAACGTCGCCTCGACGGCGGCGTTCCAGCCGGTGCCGCTCTTCGCCACCTACGCGGCCTCGAAGGCGTTCGTGCTCTCGCTCAGCGAAGCGCTCTCCGAGGAGCTCGCGCCGCGGGGCATCCAGGTGCTGGCGCTCTGTCCCGGCGTCACCGACACCGGCTTCCAGAAGGAGGCCGACGTGCAGGTCGCGGGCGCGCAGCCCGAGGAGGTGGCGGCCTTCGCCCTGCGCGCGCTCGACGCGAAGAAGCGCGTCGCCGTCCACGGAATGAAGAATTCGATGATGGTCTTTTCCAACCGCTTCTCGCCGCGCACCCTCTCGGCCAAGGTCGCCCGCAGAATCATGGAGCCCTGGTTCAGGCACCGACGTGGCTAAAAACTAAAGCGCACCACGGAGGCACGGAGGCGGGAAGGGTTTATTGGTTGCCTTGGCCGCTGCTAGTGGTGGCGCGCGCGAGCGTGGTCGGAACGGGCGCTTGCCTCGAGCCCACCAATCTTTTCTCCGTGCCCTCCGTGCCTCCGTGGTGCGCTTTGATCTTTATCGCCACTGATATTCATCGCCACTGGGTGAGGAGGCGTTCGCGGTCGAAGAGCCGGACCGCCGCGAAGACCAGCGCCACGTCCGCCGCCGCCACCCCGAGGGCGAGCACCAGATAGAACCGCGGCCCCAGCGCGATGCGCCCCGCCAGCTGGACGACGAGCAGGCCCAGGAGGGGCAGCACGGTGGTGGCCGCCAGGTTCTGCGCCGCCCGCGGATCGAGAACCCGAGACGAGACCACCACCGCCATGGCGTTGCCGAAGAGCGCCAGCAGCGGCGAGAGCACCAGCGTGCCGAAGAGCCAGGCCGGGTCCGGCAGGAGGAAGCTGCCGATGACGAGGTCGATGCCCGCGCAGAAGAGCGCAGCCGCAATCCAGGTGATCACGAGCGCGGGAACCAGCGCGGCGATGCTCTTGCCCAGGATGATACTCAGTGTGCTCGCTTGAGTGGCGAGCAAGGGCTCGAGCGTCCGCCGCTCCCGCTCGCCGCCGATCGACTGCGCCGCGAGGAGGATGGGCAGGAAGATGGGCAGCACCAGAAACATCGGCAGCCAGTTCCGCGCCAGCACCGACGCCACGCCCGCCTGCAGCCCGCCTCCATGGACGCCGTAGATGTCGGTGACGAAGGCCAGCGCCTGCTCCGGCGCCGCGTGCACCAGCCACGCCAGGAGGCCCACCGGGACGATCACCACCGTCAGCGGCAGCGAGATCATCGAGAGCAGGAGCACCGGCGATCTTCGCAGCTCCAGCAGTTCCTTACGCAGGATGACGGCGGTGCTCACGCGGTCAGCCCCTGCTCGCGCGCCAGGGCGAGCAGCTGCAGCCACGCCTCCTCCAGCGGATCGCGGTGGGGCACCACCGAGGCGAGGCGCGCGCCCGCCTCCACCAGTGCCGAGATCAAATCGGGCACCGCGGCGAGCGGATCGACGAAGAGCACCAGGCCCTCGGCCCGCAGCGTCTTGCACAGCGCCCGCACGCCTTCGGGCACCGCGAAGGGCGCCGCCAGCTCGATGCGCACGAGGTCGAGCTTGCGGACCTCGTGGACTGCCAACATCCGCCCGGCGATGAAGGCCGCCCGCGAGCAGAGCCGCTCCACCTCGTCGAGGTGGTGGGTGCAGAGCACGATGGTGGCGTGCTCGGCCGCCAGCTCCGCCACCACGCTGCGCACCTCGCGCGTCGCCTCGGGGTCGAGGCCCACCGTCGGCTCGTCGAGGAAGATCACCTCGGGCTCGTGGACCAGCGCCCGCGCGATGGCGAGCTTCTGTTTCATGCCCCGCGACAGCTCGGCAAAAGGCCGGTCGGCGTGGGAGCGAAGCTGGAAGCGGTCGAGCAGCGGATCGACGCGCCCTGCCCGCGCCCCCTGCAGCGCCGCGAAGTAGGTCAGGTTCTCCCGCGCCGTCAGCCGGTCGTAGAAGCCTGGCTGCTCGGTGAGCAGGCCGACGCGCGCCCGCAAGTCCGGACCTCCCGGACGCCCGGGCGCGATCTCGATGCCCGCCACCGTGGCCGAGCCCGAGTCGGGCGCGTAGAGCCCGGCCAGCATCCGCAGCGTGGTGGTCTTGCCGGCGCCGTTGGGTCCGAGCAGGCCGAAGACCTCGCCGCGCTCGACGGAGAACGAGACCTCGCGGCAGGCCGGCCGCCCGCCGAACGACTTGGTGAGCCCTCTTGCCTCGATCGCCGACAATGAGCGGACTCTACGCCATGTCCGCCAGTTGTCGCCTCCTCACCCGAGCGCCAGCCGCGATATAGGAAGCCGCATGAAGACCCAGGCAGATGTAGTGGTGATCGGCGCGGGGCACAACGGCCTCGTCGCCGCCCTGATGCTGGCCCGCAAGAAGCTCGACGTGCTGGTCCTCGAGGACAAGGACGTCGTCGGCGGCGCCGTCCGCACCGAGCGGCCCTTCAAGAAGGCGCCCGGGCTCGCCACCTCGACGGGCGCGTATCTGTTGGGCCTGATGCCGCCCGAGCTGATCCAGAAATTGGGCGTGGACATCCCGGTGCTGCGCCGCGACCCGCACTATTTTTTGCCCACCACCGGCAAGCGCTACCTGCTCTTCGGCTCCGATCAGGCGGCGATGAAGCAGCAGTTCACCACCTTCTTCTCCGAGCAGGACTACCGCGCGAACCAGGCGCTGCAGGAGGAGATCGGCAAGATCCGCGACGACGTGCACCGCACCTGGCTCGAGGAGCCGCTCTCCATCGAGGAGACGGCGGAGAAATACCTGCGGCCCACGCTGCGCACCGCCTTCGTCGATCTCTGTCGCAAGCCGGTGGGCGAGTATCTGGAGAAATTCGGCTTCAAGTCCGACTTGCTCAAGGCCATGTACGCCGTCACCGACGGTTTCTCCGGCCTCAACGGCGACTGGGACACGCCCGGCACCGGCATGAACTTCCTCATCCACAACATGTGCCGGCTGCCGGGCGCGGACGGCACCTGGATGATCGTCAAGGGCGGTATGGGCACGGTCACGCAGCGCCTCGCGCAGGCGGCGCAGGAGGCGGGCGCGCGCATCGAGACCGGGCGCGGCGTCGAGGCCATCTTGAGCGACCGCGGCGTGGCCTCGGGCGTGCGGCTGAAAGACGGCACCGAGATCAAGGCGAAGACGGTGGTCGTCAACGCCGACCCCTTCCGGATGCGCGACCTGGTGGGCAGCGCCGAGCTTCCCAAGGACTACAACGCCCGCCTCGACAACTACCGGCGCGACGGCACCACCATGAAGGTGAACCTCGCCTTGAAAGGCCTGCCGCGCTTCACCTGCCTGCCCGAGGACCGCGGACAGTTCGGCTCGACCATGCACCTCTTGCCAGACGAGGCGGAGGTCATGCCGGCCATGCGCGCGGCCTTTGCCGACGTCAAGGCCGGCCGGCTGCCGCGCTTCCCCACCATCGAGTGGTACGTGCACACCACCGTCGATCCTTCGATGCGCGATCCCGACGGGCACCACAACTCAGCGCTCTTCGTGCAGTGGGTTCCCTATGCGCTCTCGGGCACGACCTGGGAGGCCGAAGAGGAGAAGTACGTGCAGCACCTGCTCGGCATCTGCGACCGCTTCGCGCCGGGCACCTCGGCGCTGGTGGCCGACGTCTTCGCGCTGCCGCCGCACAAGGTGGAGAAGCACTTCGGCATCACCCGCGGTCACATCCACCACGTGGACAACGCCTTCGGCTTCGCCGACCGCCTGCCGTATGCCACGCCCGTGCAGGGCCTCTACTCCTGCAGCGCGGGCTGCCATCCGGCAGGCAGCGTCATCGGCGCTGCGGGTCACAATGCAGCCGAGCGTGTGCTTCGCGATCTCGCTCGCTGATCAGGCAACGCTACCGGGAAACACTTACAGTCCCCACATTGCCCCCGGAGCGCAAAGTGCGCAAGGGCGGTGGTGTGAAGAGCAGCGAAGCGATCGCTCGGTGGATCTGTCAGAGCCAGTCGGCTGCGGTCGCGTCGATTTCGGGCGGTCAACTGCGCGACCCGAATCCGAGGTTTGAGGCGCTCGACGGCGCGGGCGAGCCGTGGCGCTGGCTGTCGGGGCCGCACGGCAAGGTCCGCTACGGCTCGCTCGGCGACCTGGTGCGCGCCGAGGCGGCCACGCTTGCGCCGGTTCCCTATCTCTCCCGCTTCGAGCGGTCGCGGCTGGTGATCGAGGTACGGCTCGAGCGCCTGGGCCCCGGCGAGGCGATGGCTCTGGTGCTCGACGTCACCGAGGACCTTCGCCGCCAGCGCGAGCTGCAGCGCGACCGCGAAGGCCTGCTCCACGAGGAGCGGATGCATGCCATGGGCGTGCTCGCCTCCGGGGTGGCGCACGACCTGAACCACGTCCTCAACGTCATCGCGCTGCGGGTGGCGACGCTGCGGGCCGACCCGGCGCTGGACAACTCGCGGCGCACGCTCGACGGGCTGGGCCGGGTGGTGGGCGAAGCGGCGCGCATCGTGGCGCGGCTGCAGGATCTGGCGCGCAAGCGGCGCGACCGCCCCACCGACCCGCTCGACCTGGCAGCGGTGCTCACCGGCGCCATCGAGATGGCCCGCACTGAAGCCGACGTCGCAGGCGTGCGCATCGAAGCCGAGGTGCCGCCGCTGCCGCTGGTGCGCGGGTCGGCGGCAGAGCTGGCCCAGGTCTTCTACAGCCTGCTCCTTCACGCCCGCGAGCAGATGCCCGGCGGCGGCGTCATCCGCGTCCGCGCCCGCGAAGAGCGCGGCAAGGTCAGCGTCACCGTCGAGGACGAAGGCCGCGGCCTCGAGGAGGTGGAGCTCTCGCAGCTCTTCGATCCTTTCTCGGGCGTGGGCGGCGAAGCGGCGCTGGGGCTCTCGGTGGCGTGGGGCGTGCTGGCGCGGCTGGGCGGTTCACTCTCGGCCAAGAGCAGGGGCGGCATGGGCACGACGTTTGTGCTCAGCTTCCCGCTGGCGAGCCCGCCCCGCCGTGAAGCGCCGCCGGCAGCGCAGCGCGAGCAGACCCGGCACCGCATCCTCATCATCGACGACGAGGCCGACAACCTCGACGTCCTGCGCGAGGTGCTGGAGATCGAGCAGCAGGAGGTGGCCTCGGCGCAGAGTGGGCCGGCGGCGCTGGAGCTCTTCGCCTCCGGGTCGCGCTTCGACCTGGTGCTTTGCGACGTGGGCATGCCGGAGATGAGCGGCTGGCACGTGGCCCGCGAGATCCAGCGCCTCGCCTCCGGCACGCCGGTGTGGATGCTGACCGGCTGGGCCAACGAGATCTCCGAGCAGGACCCGCGCCGCCAATACGTGCGCGGCGTGCTGGCGAAGCCGATCGACCTCGATCAGCTGCGCGGCCTGCTCACCGAGCCGGTGCCGGCGCCGCCGCCCGGAGAGGGCGCGGCCGCGCTTCACTGAGGACAGCTGGCCGCGTTGCCGAGGAGGCAGGGCTTGAGGCCGTTGCACTGGGCGGTGAAGGCGAAGGGATCGTCCACGTACGTCAGGCAGGCGCTCACGTCCCAGCACTGGCGGATGTCGCCGACGGTGAAGGTGCCGCAGCGGGCGCGGTAGACGTCGCGGCCCGATCCCTTGGCGGTGAAGAAGGTGGTCACCTCGAAGGTGCAGCCGCTCTTCGCGTCGGGGACCGCGTAGTCGAAGCGCCCGTGCCCGTCGGCGTAGCCCGCGTAGCCGTAGTCGAAGCTCTGCAGCCCGAGGCCGAGGCCGGCGGTCAGGTCGAGCGAGACGGTGCGCGGATCGCCCGAGAGATCGTAGAAGATGCGCGCCGGCGACTGCGGGTCGGTGGGCTTGTCGATGCCCACCGCGTGCGAGTTCTCGAAGTGCAGGGTCATGCGGCCGATGCCGTTCTTCGCCTGCGCGCCGAAAAATTCTCCCTCGAGGATGGGCAGGAAGGCGGCCGGCTTGCGGCGGGCCGAGATGGTGTAGATCCAGCGCCACGGCACCCCCTGCGCGTCGAGCTCGCGGACCATGGTCACCTGATCCTCGACGCCCGAATGGTTGTGGTCGGCGAAGGGACCCCAGGTGCGCTGGTCGGTGTCGCGGGTGGTCGGCGGAATAGGAGCGACGAGAGCGTCATCGTAATCTCTCCCCAGGCTACCGGGCATACGGCTACACCCAACTGAACGGCGTGGTGACCTCGTGAACGAGGTCGGCAGCGTTGAAGTTGAG
>JANXXR010000697.1 GCA_025350525.1 Deltaproteobacteria bacterium | reverse complement strand
GCTCGATCTTCGCCTTCTCGGCGGCTTCCTTCAGGCGCTGCATGGCCAGTGTCCTGGCGCACGTCCACGCCCGACTCCTTCTGGAACTGCTCGGCCAGGAAGGTGATGATCCGCAGGTCGAAGTCCTCGCCACCGAGGAAGGTGTCGCCGTTGGTGGCCTTCACTTCGAAGACGCCGGAGTTGAGCTCCAGCACCGAAATATCGAAGGTCCCGCCGCCCAGGTCGTAGACGGCGATCTTCTCGGCGGCGCTGGTGCGCATGGCCGAGCCGCTGGTGGACTTGCTGCCGCCCGGCCCGCCCTGCGCCTTGTCGAGGCCGTAGGCCAGGGCCGCGGCGGTGGGCTCGTTGATGATGCGCAGCACGTTGAGGCCGGCGATGCGCCCCGCGTCCTTGGTGGCCTGCCGCTGCGAGTCGTTGAAGTAGGCGGGGACGGTGACCACCGCCTCGGTGACCGGCTCGCCGAGGTAATCCTCGGCGGTCTGCTTCATCTTGCCGAGGATCATGGCCGAGATCTCGGCGGGGCTGAACTTCTTGCCGCGCAGCTCGACCCAGGCGTCGCCGTTCTCGGCGGCGATGATGCGGTAGGAGCTGACCGAGATGCTCTTGCGGACTTCGTCGGAGTCGAATTTGCGGCCGATCAGCCGCTTGACCGCGAAGACGGTGGCTTCCGGGTTGGTGATGGCCTGCCGCTTGGCGATCTGCCCCACCAGCCGTTCCCCCGCCTGGGTGAAGCCGACCATCGAAGGGGTGGTGCGGCTCCCCTCCGAATTCGGGATCACCACCGGCTCGCCGCCTTCCATGACGGCGACGCAGCTGTTGGTGGTTCCCAGATCGATGCCGATCACCTTGGACATGAACGCGCTCTCCCCCGCTGTGATGTTACCTCACCAGATGTCCCGGCTTGGGTCAAACGTCGCCGATGCTGCGCGGTTCTGTCGTGCCGGTAGATTTTCAGGGAGTTGGATTATGCGGACGCTGGCGGCGGCCCGCCATCGGGACCGCCCCCGTCCGACGCGGGGCCGCGCGCCTTGGCGACCACCACGGCTGCCGGCCGCACCAGCCGGTCGTGCAGCTTGTAGCCCCTCGCCATCTCGGAGACGACGGTGTTGGGCGGTTGGTCGCTCTCCTGCTGCATGAGCGCCTCATGAAAGCCCGGGTCGAAGGGCTTTCCCACCGCGGAGAAGCCGGTGACCCCGTGCCTGGCCAAGGTGGTCTCGAAAAGCTTCTGCACCAGGCGCACGCCTTCGATCACCTGCTTCAAGTCGTGCTGCTCGGCGTGGTCGAGGGCGCGCTCGAGGTTGTCCATCACCGGCAGGAAGTCCTTGAGCAGCCGCTCCGAGCCGAACTTCTGCGTGTCCTCCTTCTCCTTGAGCGCGCGCTTCTTGAAGTTGTCGAACTCGGCGGCGCTGCGCAGGAGGCGCTCGTGGGTGTCCTTGAGGCGCTCCGAGGTCTCGCGGGCGCGCTTGAACGACTCCTCCAGCTGCGCCTCGAGGAGGCGGACCTTGGCCTGCAGCTTCGCGGCGTCGGCGGGCTCCGCCACGGGCGCGTCGGTTTCGACGGACAGCTCTTCCTCGACCGCCGCTCCGGGCGGGACCTGCGTATCGTCAGGACTCATGGCGCGCAACATAGCGCAGCAGAGCGAAAAGCAAAGGCACACCACGGAGGCACGGAGGTCACGGAGAAGGGCTGGGTTGGGACCGAGGCGACGCACCACCTCGACGCATCACATCGGTAGTGGTCCCGCAAACCCAAAACCTCCGGGCCCTCCGCTCCTCCGTGGTGCGCTCTAGCCTCTCACGGCTCTTCGAGAGTGAGGCCGACGGTGCGGGCGGTGAGCTCGACCAAGGGGACGATGCGCGAGTAGTCCATCCGCGTCGGGCCGATGACCCCGAGGGCGCCGACGACTTCGCCGTTCACCCGGTAGGGCGCGGCCACGATGGCGAGGTCGGGCTCGACGATGCCGCTCTCGGCGCCGATGAAGATGCGCAGCTCCTGCGCTTCCAGCGTGCGGTCGAGGACGGCGAGCAGCAGCTCCTTCTCCTCCAGCGCCCGGAAGAGGGCGCGGATCCGCGAGAGGTCCTGCCCCAGCACCTTGTCCTCGAGGAGCGAGGCCTGCCCCTCGATGTGCATCGAGGGCGCCTCGAGCTGGACCGCCTGCGCCCCCAGCGAGAGCGCCCGCGCCTCCAGATCGGAGAGCTCGGCCCGGTCGCGCAACAGCTCGGCCTTCACCCGCGCCTGCGCCTCGGGCAGGGTCAGGTCGGCGATGAGCGTGTTGAGGTAGTTCGCGCTCCGCTCCAGCTCCGGCGCGCCGGCGCCGCGCGGCAAGGTGAGCAACCGGTTGCGCACCGCACCCGAGCGCGAGACCAGCACCGCCAGCACGCGCCCCTCGCGCAGCTGCAAGAATTCGATGCGCTGCAGCCGCTCCGACTGCGGCCGCGGCGAGGCGATCACCCCGGCGTGGCGGGTCAACGAGTGCAGCACCCGCGAGGCCGCGGTCATCAAACCGTCGAGCTGCGCGGAGGCTTCGTGCGCGCGCCGCTCGATCTGCTCGCGCTCCTCGGGCAGCGGCTGCTTCACCTTGAGGAGCACGTCCACGTAGTAGCGGTAGCCGTGCCCGGTGGGGATGCGGCCCGCGCTGGTGTGCGGCTTCTCCAGGTAGCCGAGATCCTCGAGGTCGGCCATCACCGCCCGCACCGTCGCCGAGGAGACATCGACGTCGGGCCGCCGGGCGATGGCGTGGCTGCCGACCGGCTCTCCGCCATGGATGTAATCGCGCACGATCGCCGAGAGCACGCGCCGCGCCCGCTCGTCGAGCAGGTCCGCGACCTGCGGCAACAAGCCCGGCGGCTGGGTGCGGGTTGGCATCGGGTGCGCAACGGTAGTCGCCTCGGCGGCCCCGCGCAACGCGCCGCTCAAGTTGCGCATTTGCGCCTTGCCCCATGCGGGATACAGTGGGAGCGGATGGCGACGCCGGCACATCAGGATCTGCTCGGGAGCGAGGAGCTCGAGGCCCCGCTGCGGCCCATCTCCCAGAGCCGCCCCGCGCCAGCGCGCACCGCCAGCCAGCCGGGGATGCGCCCGGTGCGCCCGGCCCCGCGCACCTCGCTGGTCTCCCGCCGCGTCGGCCTCTTCCTCAAGATCCTCCTCGGCGACATGACCATCTGGGCGGTGCTCTCCGGAGTGCTGACCTGGGAGGTGATCCGACGCAGCATGGATCCGCAGCACGCGCTGGTCGGCGCCGCCGCCGGCCTCTTCATCGCCATCGCCGTCTCCATCGGCTTGAAGCAGGTAGCGAACCGCATCGTGCGCCTCAACCGCAGCGCGCTCGAGATCAGCCGCGGCGATCTCTCCAAGGCGCTGCCCACCGAGCGGGCCTCGATGCTGGGCGCCGACGAGGTCGACGAGCTCTCGGTGGCCATCTCGCACATGCAGGAGAACCTGCGCGACCTGGTCCGCCACATCCAGAACACCAGCCGCGCGGTGGCCGACAGCGCCGACGAGATGCAGGTCTCCACCGGCAACGTCACCGGCTCCGCCGAGGAGATCAAGGTCTCGATGGACACCATCGCCAAGGGCGCCGAGGAGCAGCTGCTCCTGGTCGAGCGCGCCTCGGGCCTGATCACCGGCATCGCCACCTCGATCAACTCGAGCGCCAACACCGCCGGCGCCGCCGCGGAGGCGGCCACGGCCACCTCCACCGCGGCCCAGGCCGGCGGCGCCGCGGCGCAGCTGGCGGCGGAGAAGATCAAGAAGGTCTTCGCCGAGATCGAAGCCGCCTCCGAGACCGTCTTCGCCTTCGGCGAGAAGACGCAGGAGATCTCCAAGATCGTGGTCGCCATCACCGGCGTCGCCCAGCAGACCAACCTGCTCGCCCTCAACGCCGCCATCGAGGCGGCCCGCGCCGGCGAGTACGGCCGCGGCTTCGCGGTGGTGGCCGACGAAGTGCGCAAGCTGGCCGAGTCGGCGGGGCGCAGCGCCGAGCAGATCAGCCGCCTCGCGCAGGAGATCAGCCAGCGCAGCCAGCACGCCGTCGCCGCCATGAAGGAAGGCATCGACGAATTGGGGCAGGGCCGCGAGGACCTGGCGCAGATCATCCTCTCGCTGGACGAGATCGTCCACGCCACCCAGGCCGGCTCCGAGCGCGTCACCGCGATTTCACGCGCGGCCCGCGAGCAGCTGGCCGGATCCGAGGAGATGGTCAAAGCCATCCGCGAGATCCGCGAGGTCGCCTCGGGCAACGCCACCAGCACCGAGGAGGTCTCCCGCGCCATCCGCGAGCAGGCGGTGGTGACCGCCTCCATCGCCTCGGCTTCGCAGGAGCTGACCAACCTCTCGGTCGAGCTGCAGACGGTCGTCTCCCGGTTCAAGCTCGAATGACCCCCACTCACCGAGCGGTGATCTGTCTCCACGGCGGCAACCGCTACGCCATCCCGCTCTCGGCGGTGCGCAGCGTCACCGAGATGTCGTACCTCTCCCGGGTGCCGCGGGCGCCGCCGGCGCTGCTCGGGGTGATGACCCAGCAGGGCCGCGTCGCCTGCCTCGTCGATCTGGGGCCGCTGGTCGGCCTCAAGGCGCGCCCGGCGCGCCCGGAAGGGAAAGTGGTCATGCTGCAACGGACCAAGGGCGACGTCGGTCTCTACGTCAGCGAGGTGGCCGGCATCCAGGACCTGCCCTCGGAAGCCCGCGACCTGCCCGAGCGGCAGGGCGCGGCCACGGCGCAGGTGGATTCCCCGGAAGGCCCGGTGAAGCTGATCGATCCGGAGCAGCTGCAGCGGGCCATCGACAACCTGGTGGAGGCGTAAAGCGATGCCCCAGAGGCGAGTGCTCATCGTCGACGATGCCTTGTTCATGCGCAACACCCTGCGCGACATCTTCACCAACGCCGGCTTCGCGGTCGCCGGCGAGGCGGACGATGGCGTGCAGGCGGTGAACCTGTTCCGCGAGCTGAAGCCGGACCTGGTCACCATGGACATCGTCATGCCCTACAAGTCCGGCATCGACGCCACCCGCGAGATCGTGCAGCTGGACCCGGCGGCGGTGGTGATCATGTGCTCCGCGCTCGGGCAGGAGTCCCTGGTGATGGAGGCCATCGAGGCGGGGGCCACCGACTTCATCGTCAAGCCCTTCCGCGGCGAGGACGTCCTGGCAGTGGTCAAGAAGGTGTTGGGCGAGTAGGCGACGTGGCCGAGGGCGCTCACAAATACCTGCCGCTGTTCGTCGCCGAGGCGATCGAACATCTCACGGCGTTGGCCTCCGAGCTGGTCAAGCTCGAGCACGAGCCGCGCGGCGGGCCGCTCTGGGACTCCGTCTTCCGGCGGCTGCACTCGGTGAAGGGCAGCGCCGCCACGGTGGGGCTGCCGGCCATCGTCGCCATCTCGCACGCGGCCGAAGCGCTCATCGGCAAGCTCAAGGCCTCGGGCGCGCAGCCCGACCGGACCCAGATCGATCTGCTGCTGCAGGCCACCGACGCGCTCACCCGCGAGGTGGAGCGGGCCGCGGCGGAGCTCAAGCGCGAGGGGCAGGGCGCCTCGTCGCTGGTGGCGCTGTTGGAGAACGCTTCGAAGGCGCTGCCCGAGATCACTCCGCCGCCGGCGGTGAAGCCCTCAGAGAAGCCCGCAGAAAAGCCCGCCGCCCTCGACCCCGCCCTGCCGCGGCTCGACGTCTTCTTCTCGCTCTCCAAGACCTGCCAGGCGCCGGGGGCGCGGGCGCTGATCGCGCAGCGCAAGCTCCGGGCGCTGGGCACGCTGGTCGAGATGGAGCCCTCGCCGCAGCAGCTGATGCAGAAGAAGGGCGGCGCGCGGGTCTCGGCGCTCCTGGCCACAGCGCGCAGCCTCGACGAGGTGCGCGCCGCCTTCTCCGGGATCCCCGAGGTGGAAGAGGTCGAGGTGCGGGTGGCACCGCTCGGAGCCGGTCCCGCGCCTGAGATCGCCGCCGACGAGCCGCAGGGCCAACTGCGCGCGGTCGGCGGCGCCATCTCCGTGGACGACGGGCGCCCCGAGGCTACCGTGCGCGTGCGCGCGCAGGCCCTCGACCAACTGCTCGATCAGGCGGCCGAAGTCCTCCACGGCATCGCCCGCCTGCGCGAGTCGGCGCGCAAATTGCCCGAGTCGCTGGCGGGCAACTTCGAAGCCGAGATCGATCGCCTGCGCCGCACCGCCCGCGAGCTGCACGGCAGGGTGATGACCGCGCGCCTGACGCCCTTCTCCGCGCTCACCGAGCGACTGCCCCGCGCCGTCCGCGAAATGGCCCACCGGCTCGGCAAGGAGGTGGACCTCGAGGTCCAGGGCTCCGAGGTCGAGCTGGACCGCACCGTCATCGACGCGCTCGGCGATCCCCTCACGCACCTGGTGCGCAACGCCATCGACCACGGCTTCGAGACCTCGGCGCAGCGGGCGGCCGTGCACAAGTCCCCGCGCGGAAAGCTGCTGCTCCACGCCCGCCGCGAGCGCGACAAGGTGCTGGTCGAGATCTCCGACGACGGCAGGGGCCTCGACGTGGCCGGCCTGCGCACCCGCGCGGTGGAGATGGGCGCGCTCTTGCCGGGCCGCGCCGCCGAGCTCACCGAGCAGCAGTGCCTCGAGCTGGCCTTCCTCCCCGGCCTCTCCACCCGCGCCGAGGCCACCGACCTCTCGGGCCGCGGCGTCGGGCTCGACGCGGTCAAGGCCGCGGTCGAGGCGCTGGGCGGAAAGCTCTCGGTGCGCTCGACGGCGGGGCGCGGCTCGCAGTTCACCCTCGAGCTGCCGCTCTCGGTGAGCATGGCCAACCTCCTCTTGGTGCAGGTGGGCGGAGAGCTCTACGGCCTGCCGCTCCACCGCGTGGTGGTGACCACCGAGCACGATCTCTCGGCCCGCGGCGGCGAAGGCTTCGAGGCGCGCTCCATCGCGGTGATGGGCCAGCTGCTTCGCGCGTACTCGCTCTCCAAGCTCTTCGGCCTCCCTTCGCTGGCGCCGCCGGGGCCGCGGCCGTTCGCGGTGCTGGAAGTCGACGGCATCACCTTCGCGCTCTCGGTGGACCGCCTGGTCGGGCAGGAGGAGGCGGTGCTCAAGCCGCTCTTCCCGCCGCTCGACCGCATCAAGGGGCTGGCCGGCACCACCGTGCTCGGCAACGGCCGGCCGCTCTTGGTGCTGGACCCGCGCGGCCTCTACGAATTGGCCGAGAGCGCGGCGCGGCTGAAGGGAGCGGCCTAAATGCAGCGCTCCACGCTGACGCCGCTCGACCTGACGCCGCAGCAGATCGAGGCGCTGCGCCAGCTCGCCAACCTGGGCTCGTCGGACGCGGCCCGGTCCCTGGGGCGGCTGCTCGGCACGCACGTCGAGGCGGTGCAGCCGCGGGCGCAGGTGGCGCCCAGGGGCGCGGTCGAGCGGGTGCTGCAGCCCGAAGGCTCGGCCTTCTCGGTCCACT
>JANXXR010000673.1 GCA_025350525.1 Deltaproteobacteria bacterium | reverse complement strand
GCTCGTGTCGAGGTTGCTGAGCGCGCCGTTGGCGAGGTCCTGGACGTCGAGGTAGTCGAAGATGACGCCGGACGTGGCTCCCGACGGACAAAGAGTAGTGTTCGAGGCATTGACGCTGCCCACCGGGCAGCCGAAAGCGCCGGGGAAACTGAGACCCGCGCTGGCGAGGTATTGGGGAAGAATGCCGCCCGTGACGTAGCCATCGAGCGAGTCTGTCTCGAGGAGCGCGACGCGCGGGGGCGGTGCGTTGAAATTCGTGTTGTCATCGCCGTTGAAGCTCGTCTGCGCCCGGTGGATGTTCACATGGTGGCCCGAGGTGGCGGATCCGAACGAGCAGGTTGCGGGAGTCCGGTAGGGGCCAAAGTCAATCGCCGCGCCGCTGGCATCGTTCGCGACCAGCGTGCCCGTCAGCAGTTGCAGGAAGATCGGGGCATCTGACGCGTTGATGATGAAGGGCCCGCCCATGTAGCCGACCGAGGTGACCGATTTCAGAACAGGCGTGATGGCGATCGTTACCGCTGGGTAGTTCGGGTAGACCGTGGCGTCGCCGACCGTATTGATGGTCGTGATGATGGTGTCGCTTGCCGACGCTCCACTGAGATTGCTGATGAGCTTGACGGCTGGGCTGGTGGTGTCCGTGAGCCGGAAGTCGCAGCCGTCGTTCCAGACGGGATCGTTCCAGGGCGGTGGGTTAGCCGTCGTGTACGAACCGTAGACGGGAGGGACGTTCCGGTTGGTCGGAACGCACCGGTTTGGAGATCCTTTGGTCGCCTTATAGGCCCAATGGACCGTGATGCGCGACATGCCGTTGGTGGAGAGCCAGTCATTCGCTTGCAGAACTTTGTAGACGAGTCCGTAAGCAGAGGCGATGCCGCAGTAGTCCTGGTAGGCAGACTGCATCGGGATGATCAGCGAACCGCCCGGATAGGTCACTGCGAACGCGGACGATGAAGCCAGGATCAGGATCGCGAGGGGGCCCAGCAGTCTCAGGTTGCGCATGGCTACACATCCTCCGAGGGCGCATCAAAGACAGTCCCTCAGCAGGTGGAAAGAGCAACTTCTGGGCCACAGGAAGAGCGTGAAAAGAGGACCATTAATTCGAACGCCTCGCCGCACGCGCTGCTACAAACTATCCAGATCGATAAAAAATATTGGCTCCACAAATGCGCGGAGGTGTGACCTCGACGCCGTTTCCTGATCCAGAAATGATCGATAGCAGCGTAAGCGGAACTGCAAGAAAGAGGGCCCGGCCAACCGCTGGCCGAGCCCTCGTACGATCCCGCCGGTCAGGCGACGCGGTTACGGTTGATAGACCGCGCTACCCTGGGTCACCGAGCTGGTGACCGTGAACTGCGTGCAGACCTTGCCGGTGGACCCGCTGAGCGTCGACGGCACGCAGGAGACCGGATTGGCGTTTTTCCTCGAGGCGGTCGAGAGCGCCATCGTGGGGTGGGCCTGGTAAGCGTTTCCGTCGTCCACGACGACGTCGACGCCGTACATCTTGCCGAGCGTCACCCTGGGGGCGCCGGAGCTGGTCACGACCGGGGGGGGGTTGCGCGTGTAGTCGCCGCCCAGGCAGCTCAAGATGCCCGTCACGCTGCGGCAATAGCTCTCGGAGTGATAGACCGCGTCACCTCCGTAGAAGCTGAAGTTGACGTTGGTCACGCCCGTTCCGCTCACGCTGTTCAGATACCGGTTCAAGGTGAACCAGCCGCCGGTGGCAGAGTCGTACCGCAAGATCGTGCTGAGCGTGTCGTACGTCGGGTCGACGAGCGGACCAGTGCTGTCCGCAGGGAGGTCGATGAACGCGAGCGTGCTCAAGGCGGTCCCATCGCTCTGGTCGGAATACCCGACCTTGTGCAGCGGGAAATTGACGGCGCCGGGAATGGTGCCGTTCAGCGTCCGCGTCTGGATACGCCGCACCGTGCTGCTGGACACGTGCTGGTCGGGAACGAGGGACGCGCTGCTCGCGTAGGTGTCTTGCACGAACTCGGCGTCGCTCCGCAAGTCTACCGCGCTGCAGAAGTACGCCAACAGCGCCGGGTTCTCGATCCGGATGGTCGCGGAGAGCGAGTTGCTGTCCGGGTCGTAATCGCCGGGAACCACGTTGACCAAGGAGACCGTCAATCGATGCTCGCCCGGGACCTTGAAGACCTGGACGAAGTGGCAAGTCACCGCGCCGTTCGCGTCTACCCAGATCCCGCTCGCCTGATCGACCTGCACCCCGTCCACCTGCAACACGCAGTCGGCGTGGGCGCCGGTGTCACGCATCACCTCCACGATCGAGGCGCTGACGTCGACAGCCGTGTTCGAGCGGGCGAGGGACGGGAAGTTGAGGCTCGCGACCGCGAGGTCGGGGCGGTACTTCACCGCCTGCTCGAGGCGGGCTTCCGCCTCGCCCTCGTCGCCGGTGCGCAGGCCTTTGGCCTCGACGTGCAGGCGAAGGATCTGGCCGCGCTCGAGGTTGGTGTTGCGCTTGCTCTCGCCGTGGTCGTCGTCGTCGTCGTCGTCGTCGCGCGACGACCTGGTCGCAGAGGCCAGCGGGAACGAGGCATGCGCCGCGCCGCCCTCGTTCGGGGCGCTCTTGAACTCGTATTCGAATTGAGGCTTTCCGCTGGGCTGGAAGGCCTTGACGTGGACTTCGTTGAGACGGCCAGGAGGCGCCACCCCGGAGTCCAGCGTGCCGGTGGTGATCTCGACGTCCGTCACGCCGCGCTTGTCCACCAAGGCACGCGCCTGGAACACCGTCCTGCCCACCTGGAGGCGGGCAGGTTTTTCGCCCTCGTCCTTGTAGTGATCCTGCTCTTCGCCGTCGGCGCTCCGATGGTGGTGATGGAAGGTCGGGCTGTCGGCGCGCGCCGCCTGCGCTGCTGTCAACGCGAGCAAGGCTGCGAAAAGAGTCTTCTGGTTTCGGAAAGGACGCATTGGGTCACTCCCTCTTGGACGACCAACAAGCCTCATGTTTTGAGAGGGCGTCAACCGCACATCCGGGACGTAAAGAGGCAATCCTGCTTCAATCCACGTTCGAGGGGGCGATGCGGGGTTCGCCTGAGTAAAGCTGCCACCCGACCGTGACAGCAGCGGCATTGTTGAGCTTCTGGTGCCACGGTGGCGCGGGGTTCAGAATCGCAAGCGGCCGATCGAGGCAGCAGCTCGTCGGCCTCCGCCACCGGCACGAGCTGCGCCCCCTTGCCGCGGAACGCGTCGTTGAAGGCGGGGACGGACTTCGCGTAGAGCGCGTCGAAGGCCTGCTGACCTCGCCCAGCTGCCGGGAGAGCAGCGCCGCCACCTCCAGCTCGGGCTGCGTCGGCCTGGCGTCGGCATTGCCCGAGACGTCGGCGCCGCCGCTGTCCACCTCGGCCTGCAGCCAGAGCAGCTTCAGGTAGAGGCCGATCGGGCCGCGGAACGACTTCTGGTCGGCCTCGCCGAGCGTGGGGTGCACCAGCTTCCTCGACCGCCTCGAACTGCTGGTCCAGCGCCACGACCGCTGCGGCTGCGCCCGGATCTTCAGGGGCGGCGGCGAGCATCCGGCGCAGCCCCTCGAGCTGCTTGCGCGACCACTCGAGCTGGTTGACCATTCGCGCGGCGCGGTTCGACTCCTGACAGACGGCCATTCTCCTCCCAGACACGCGGGTTCCCCGCCGGCGTGGTGCGCAGCCGCACCTCCTGGACCTTGACGGTCCGCAGATCCCAGGCGACGCGGTTCATGCCCGCCTTGTTGCTGCCGGTCAGCACGCGCAGCCTGTGCCCGGCTTCGAGAATGACGATCTCCCCCGGCGGCCGCTTGACCGGCTTGCGCGCTCCCCCTGTAGTCGCGTCCTCGGCGAGGCGATCGACCTCGGCGTCCTCTGCCTCGCTGGGCGCCTTCACCGGCTCCTTGAGCCAGTAGTTGATGGTCGCGCCGTAATCCGGGTCTTGGCCGCGGACGGTGCCGGCGGGAACGAGCGTGCGCTGCGCGATTTTCCGGAAGCGATACGCCGGCCGCGGGGCGAAGAGCCGGGCGTCCATACCGCGCACCTCGCGCGTCAGCTGCTCGAGGGGCGTCACGTCGTCGAGGATGTAGAAGCCGCGCCCGTAGGTGCCGACGACGAGGTCGTGGAACTGCTCCTGGATGGTGAGCCAGTGCACCGGCGCGTGCGGCAGCTTGGACTGCAGGGGCTCCCAGTGATCGAAGTCGTCGAACGAGACGTAGAGCCCGTTCTCGGTGCCGGCAAAGAGCAAGCCCTGCCGGTGCGGGCACTCGCGCAGCACGTGGGCGTAGCTGAGCTGACTCCTGGGAATGTTCGAGGCGATCGCCTTCCAGCTCTCTCCGTAATCGCTGGTCTTGAAGAGGAACGGGTCCCGGTTGTCGACCTGGTGGAGGTCGATGGCGAGGTAGGCGGTACCGGGCCGGAAGCGCGACGGCTCGACGCTGCTCACCGTGCCCTTGGGCGGCAGGCCGCGCAGGTTGCCGGTGACGTTGCTCCAGTTCTTGCCGCCGTTGCGCGTGACCTGGACCTGCCCGTCGTTGGTGGCCACATGGTACATCTGCCCGATCGGCAGGCGCACGAAGCTCCACTGTCGCCCGCGGGTGGTGGAGATGTGCACGCCGCCGTCGCTGCCGATCATCAGGCGGCTGGGGTTCGCCGGATCGGCCCACATGTCGTGGTTGTCGCCGCCCCAGGCGATC
>JANXXR010000644.1 GCA_025350525.1 Deltaproteobacteria bacterium | reverse complement strand
CCTTTCGCGTCGTTGAACCACTTCACGGTACCAGTCGCCATCCGGTTCTGCCTTTCGCAAACGGCGCCCGCGCGGGCGCCTTGGAACAGACTCCAGCCTTCGAGGATAGGGACACGACCCCGCCCGATTCAAGGGGGCGGGCAGCGCGGCGTTGCGGGCTTCAACCTTCGCTGGCTGCCGGCTCGCTGGACTGGCTGTCGGGCGCGGGCTCGCCCAGCGCCCAGGCTCCGGCGGGCTGGCAGGCGAGCAGACGGACTTCTTCGGCTGAGAGCGTCGCGGTGCGGACCAAGGTCAGCGTCGGGTGGCCCATCACCAGCTGCACGCCGCCGCCGGGAAGGGCGCGCACCCGGGGGCGCTGGCCGCGGGCGCGCAGCTTCTCGAGGTGCGCCTCGAGATCGCGCAGATGCTTGTCGATGTGAAGCGCGCGCCGCGCCTCGTCGCCCGCGAAGGCGTGGAAGTGCTTGTTCCGCGAGAGCGGGCGGGCCGCATCTTGCAGCCGCTCGACCAGCTTGTAGAGGAACTCGCGCATCGGCGAAAAGCGTAGCACGCGAGCCCTTCCGAGCCAGACGAAAATGCGTGCGGCCCGCGCGGGGCCTGCTTGACAACCGCCGCGCTCCGCCCACTGCCGGGCCCACTACTGGGCGGTACGGATGGTGCGCGCGACCTGCTCGTAGATGCGGTCGCCTTCGGCGTTGCGGCAGAAGTCGCTGCCGCACCACAGCTCGATGACCACGCGGCCGGATCCTTCCGACGCCGCCAGCCGCACGATCTGCGCGCCCTTTTCTTCGCTGCGCTCGCGGATCCAGGTGCGGTCGCCGATGCGCACGGCGTCGTCGCCGGACTGGATCTGCAGCCCTTGTCCGTCGCTGGAGATGGCCAGCATCGCCTCGCCTGGAATTCCCGCCAGCCCCGGCTCGAGCGGCACGAAGAGCCCGGGCACCTGCGCCTCGACGCCAGCGCCCTTGAGCGTGCGCGGCTTGGGACGCACCGCCCGCGCGAAGGCGGCGCCTTCCATGGCCGCGAGCAGGAGCGCGCTGCCGATGAGGAGAAAGTGGGCGGCGCGGTGCCAGGGGCGCGGGGGCATCGAGAGCAGCGGCGCGAAGAGGCCCAGCGCGATGCCGGCGAGCAGCCCGCCTGCGTGCGCCGCGCTGTCCACCGGAAAGTAGGCCGCGATGGCGACGTTGATGGCCAGCGTGAAGAGGGTGCGGCGCAGCACGCTCTTTCGGGTCTCCGGCGGAATCCAGTGGCGCAGCCGGAAGGCCAACGCCACCGTTGCGCCGAAGAGCCCGAACAGCCCGCCCGACGCGCCCGCCGCCAGCACCGGCTGCCCTCCGCGCAGCGCCGCCCAGGCGATGCTGGCAGCGCCGCCCGCCATCGCCGTGGCGGCGAAGAGGCCCACGGTGGCGTTGGAGCCGAAGGTCAGCTCGAGCTGGGGCCCCAGGATCCAGAGCCCGTAGCCGTTCATGGCGATGTGCGCCCAGCCGATGTGGAGGAAGGCGTAGGAGCCGATGCGCCACCAGTCGCCGTCGCGCACGGCGGGCAGGTAGAGCGCGCCCAGCCGCAGCAGCGCCACCGACGACTCGACCGCGGCGTCGTGGCCGACCAGCGCCTCGGCCGCGAAGGCGATGGCCAGCACGGCGAGCAGCGCCCAGGTGGCAGGCGTGAACGGGCGCTTCGGCTTCGGCAGAGGCTGCGCCAAAGGCAGCGGCTGGGGCGCTTCCGGCGAGAGGCCCCCCAGCGGGTCGCTCACAGGGCGCCGTCCACCGCGGCCCGCAGCTTCTTCTCCACCGCGGCGAGCCTCCCCACCGCGCAGGCGATCAGGTTCTCCCGGCGGAAGAACTTCGCCGCCACCCGCCGCACCTCGGCCGCCGTCACCCGCTCGATGCGCCCGATCCACTCCTCGAAGCCCTCGACCGGCGGATGCAGGAGCTCGCCGCCGCCGAACCAGCCGATCATCTCCGAAGGCGAGTCGAGCGAGAACTCCAGCGAGATGCGCGTCTTCTTCTTGGCCCGCGAGAGCTCGTCCTCGGGCACGTCCACCGCGCGCAGCCCCTCGAGCAGCCGCAGCATCTCCTCGAGGGCGGCGGGCGCCTTCTTGGGCGCGCAGGCGCAGCCGACCTCGAAGACGGAGCAGTCGGAGAAGCCGTCCATGCCGGCGCCCACCGAGTACGCCAGCGCCTTCTTCTCCACCAGGTTCAGCTGCAGCCGCGAGGCGAGGCCGTCGTCGAGGATGCGGCGGATGACGCGGAGCACAGGGAAGTCCGCGTCCTCCTCGGGCGGCCCGCGGAAGGCGAGCTGCAGCTCCATCTGCGACTCGGCGTGCTCGACGGCGATCAGCTGCGGACCGCGCGGGGCGCCGTTGAGCGGCGTTTCCATCAGCTGCTGCCCCGGCGGAAGCTTGCCGAAATGCTGCTCCGCCAGCAAAAGGATGCGGGAGTGCGAGACCGGCCCGGCGCAGGCGAGGACCAGGTTGCGCGCGCCGTACGCCCGGGCGTGCTGCTCGCGCAGGTCTTCCTCACGCAGGGACGAGACCGTCTCCCGCGAGCCGGCGATCTTCATCCCCAGCGGGTGGCCCGGGAAGAGGGCGTGCTTCGAGAGATTGTCGACGTCGATGTCGCGGCCGTCCTCGTCCACCTCGTCGAGGATCTCCTCGAGGATGACCTCGCGCTCGAGCTCGATCTCCTTGAAGAGCGGCCGGG
>JANXXR010000641.1 GCA_025350525.1 Deltaproteobacteria bacterium | reverse complement strand
CATTGAACGCGCCGCCGGGGGAATGGAGTGGTTATGAAGCGGATCGTGGTGGGTATTGACGGTTCGGAGCAGGGTTGGGCTTCTCGGCATCGAGGCCATACTTCGCGATCGCCTCGGCGACTTTCGACGCCGGCAATTCGCCGTCGTCGGCCAGCGCCTTGAGCGCGTGCACCGCGATCCAGTAGCGGTTCACCTCGAAGAAGTGGCGGAGGTTGGCCCGCGTGTCGCTGCGCCCGAAGCCGTCGGTGCCCAGCACGGTGAAGCGCGCCGGCAAGAAAGCCCGGATCGAATCGCCGTGCAGCTTGATGTAATCGGTGGCCGCGACCACCGGGCCCTTGCGCCCCTGCAGCATCTCCTCGACGTAGCTTTGGCGCGGCTTCTCGGTGGGATGCAATGCATTCCAGCGTTGCTTGGCCATTCCTTCCCGCCGCAATTCGGAAAAGCTGGTGACGCTCCACAGGTCGGCGCCGATGCCGAAGTCCTTTTCCAGCAGCTCGGCGGCGGCGATCACCTCGCGGAAGATGGTGCCCGACCCGAGCAGCTGGACCCGCGGCTTGGGCGCCGCGCGGAAGAGATACATTCCCTTGAGGATGCCCGGCGCCGCGCCCTCGGGCATCTCCGGGTGGTGATAGTTCTCATTCATCACCGTCAGGTAGTAATAGACGTCCTCCTGCTCCTGCACCATGCGCCGCAGGCCGTCCTGGACGATGACCGCCAGCTCGTATTGAAAAGCCGGATCATAGGCAATGCAATTGGGAATGGTGGAGGCGACGATGGGGCTGTGCCCGTCCTGGTGCTGCAGGCCCTCGCCGTTCAGCGTGGTGCGGCCGCTGGTGCCGCCGATGAGGAAGCCGCGGGCTCGCATGTCGCCGGCTGCCCAGGCCAGATCGCCGATGCGCTGGAAGCCGAACATCGAATAGTAGAGATAGACGGGAATCATCTGCACGCCGTTGGTGCTGTAGGAGGTCGCCGCGGCGATCCACGAGCACATGGCGCCGGCTTCGTTGATTCCCTCCTGCAATATCTGCCCGTTGCTGGCTTCCTTGTAGAACATCAGCTGGTCGGCATCCTCGGGGCGATAGAGCTGCCCGATATGCGAATAGATGCCGTATTGGCGGAACATCCCCTCCATGCCAAAGGTCCGCGCCTCGTCGGCGACGATGGGCACCACCCGCTTGCCGATGTTCTTGTCGCGCAGCATGGCCGTGAGGATGCGGACGAAGGCCATGGTGGTGGAGAGCTCGCGCTCGCCCGAGGACTTGAGCTGCGCCTCGAACGCGCTCAGAGGCGGCGCCTCCAGCGGCTCGGCCTTGCGCCGGCGCTGGGGCAGCCCGCCGCCCAGCTCCGCGGTGCGGGCCTTGAGCCACTTCATCTCGGGGCTGTCGTCCGGCGGCCGGAAGAAGGGCACCTTCTCGAGGGTGTCGTCGTTGACCGGAACGTGGAACCGATCGCGGAACGAGCGGATGTGCGAACCCTTCATCTTCTTCGCCTGGTGGGCGATGTTCTGGCCCTCCATCGCCTCGCCCATGCCGAAGCCCTTCACCGTCTTGGCGAGGATGACGGTGGGCTGTCCCTTGTGCCCCGCCGCGGCTTTATACGCGGTATACACCTTCATGGGATCGTGGCCGCCGCGGGTCAGGCCCCAGATCTCTTCGTCGGTCCAGCCCGCCACCATCGCCGCCGTCTCCGGATAGCGGCCGAAGAACTCCTTGCGCACGAAGGCGCCGTCGCGCGACTTGAAGGCCTGGTAATCGCCGTCCACGCATTCCTCCATCAATTGCAGCAGCCGGCCGGTGTGATCGGCGGCGATGAGCGGATCCCAGCCCGAGCCCCAGATCACCTTGATGACGTTCCAGCCGGAGCCGCGGAAGTTGGCCTCCAGCTCCTGGATGATCTTGCCGTTGCCGCGCACCGGACCGTCGAGGCGCTGCAGGTTGCAGTTGACGACGAAGACGAGGTTGTCGAGCTTCTCGCGCGAGCCCATCGAGATGGCGCCGAGCGATTCGGGCTCGTCGGTCTCGCCGTCGCCGAGGAAGCACCAGACTTTTCGGCCTTCGGTCTGCGCCAGGCCGCGATCCTGGAGGTAGCGGAGAAAGCGCGCCTGGTAGATGGCCATGATGGGCCCGAGGCCCATGCTCACGGTGGGGAATTGCCAGAAGTCCGGCATCAGCCACGGGTGCGGATAAGAGGAGAGGCCCTTGCCCGAGACCTCCTGCCGGAAGTTGTTCAGCTGGTCTTCGCTGATGCGCCCCTGCAAGAACGCCCGCGCATAGAAGCCCGGCGAGGAATGGCCCTGCAGGTAGAGCAGGTCGCCGCCGTGCTCTTTCGACGGCGCGTGCCAGAAGTGATTGAAGCCGATGTCGTAGAGCGTGGCGGCGCTGGCGTAGCTCGCGACGTGCCCGCCCAGCTCGCTCGACTCCTTGTTGGCGCGGACCACCAGCGCCATGGCGTTCCAGCGGGTGAGCGCCGAGAGCCGGCCCTCGATGCCGAAGTCGTCGGGGCGGGTCGGCTGGCTCTGCGGCGGGATGGTGTTGATGTACGGAGTGTTGGCGCTGAACGGCAGGTCGACGCCGGCCTTGCGCATCTGTCCGATCAGGCGCTCGAGCAGGAAGCGGGCGCGCTCCACGCCTTCGCTGGCGATGACGCTCTCGATGGCGTCGAGCCACTCGCGGGTCTCGACCGGATCGGCGTCGTTCTCCTTGGGCACGTTCTCTCCTTGCGCGGCCCGAAGGGCCGGTGGCACGCGAGCGTCAGTAGCGCAGGCGCCCTCGACCTACAAGTCCAGATGCCCGGATGGGCCGCCCGGCCGCCCGGAGGGCGTCTGCGAAGTGGGGAGTTCTGGACCAACGGGGAGATCCGCCCCGCGCCTGCGAACCCCGGCAGAAAGGCGATTTTGAGGAGTTCCGCTGGGTTGTAAAAAAACCGACAGCGGGCACGGCTATTGCTCCCTTGGTCGGATAGACCGGCAGGCCCATCGCCCGCCCCCAACCCTGGAGTCGCTCATGATTCGCTCGATCGCTGCTGCGCTGGCCGCGCTTGCCCTCGTCTCGTTCGGTGTCCGCGCTGAGGAGGCCGCCAAGGCCGCCCCGGCCGCCGCCGCCACCCCTGCCACTCCGGCCGCCAAGGTCGAGACCCCGAAGGCCGAAGCCAAGGAAGAGAAGGCCGAGAAGAAGGCCGAGAAGAAGGAGCACCACAAGAAGGAGAAGGCCGAGAAGAAGACCGACAAGTAATTCGGTCGCGCTACCGTTCGGCAGTCCAGGGTCCTGGCGCGCGAGCGCTTGGGCCCTTTGCTTTGGTTTGGGGAGATTCTCCCCGGAAAATGCGGCACAGGCCTTGCTCTATCCAGGGTCAGACTGCATGCACCGGGGTTGGCCCGGCGCAAACTTCAAGGAGCTCCCATGATCCGCACGATCGCCGCTGCCATCGCCGCCTTTGCCCTCCTGTCCTTCGGCGCCCGCGCCGAGGACGCCGCTAAGGACGCCGCCAAGGCCGCTGACTCGACCGCCACCACCGCCGACAAGAAGATGGACAAGATGGAGAAGAAGGCCCACAAGAAGGGCAAGAAGGTCAAGAAGGCCGCTTCCGACGCGAAGGCCGACGTCACCGCGAAGTAATTCGCTCCACGGCGATTTTGCAGCTCTCGAGGCCCCTGCGCTCCGGCGCGGGGGCTTCGCTTTTGCGGCGCTCGATTCTATAGAGTCCCTCCCTCATGCCCAAGCCCTACAACCCTCGCGACCGCTTCTACGAGAAGGCCCGCAAGGAAGGGCTGCGCGCGCGCTCCGCCTTCAAGCTCGAGGAGATCCAGAAGCGCTTTCGCGTCCTGCGGCCAGGCGGGCGGGTGCTCGATCTGGGCGCGGCGCCGGGAGGGTGGTGCCAGATCGCGGCGCGCGAAGTTGGGGCGCGGGGATTCGTGCTGGGCGTCGATCTCGAGCCCATCGCTCCGCTGCCGCCTCCCTCGCAGACCTGGGTGGCGGACGCCTTCTCGACCGAGCTCCTCTTGCGCCTGCGGTCGGAAGGCCGCGCGCCCTACGACGCGGTGCTGAGCGACCTCGCGCCCAAGACCTCGGGTATCCACGGCGTGGACGAGGCGCGCTCGCTGGACCTGGCGGGGCGCGCGCTGGCGCTCAGCCTCGAGGTGCTCAAGCCCGGAGGCAGCTTCGTGGTCAAGGTCTTCATGGGCGGCGACTTCGATGCGTTCCTCCGCACCTGCAGGCGGGCCTTCCGGCAGGTGCGCGTGGTGCGGCCCGAAGCCAGCGTCGCCCGCGGCAGCAAGGAGGTCTACCTGGTCTGCCAGGAGCCGCGGCGCGGTGTCGATCCCCCAGCAGGCCCGGACACTTCCGGCGCCGCTTCCGAGGGGCCCGGGCGGGGCTCTTGACACCCTCCTGACCTTTTGCTACATGAGCCGCCCCCTGCAGTCTTCGGGGGGCGTGCGCAGGGCCGGAACCAAGGCCTCTTGACACGATGCCGTAACAGCGATAGGAAGCGCGCCCCGCCGAACAGCGGGGAAGGGTAGTTGGTCGTCTGCAGTCGCAGTGGTTCGCCTGGTCTTTGAAAACTGGATAGCAAGTCCACGAAGAAGAGATTGCGGACACCGCAATGCTTTGAGTGAAGTTATGTAATCGTAGTAGACGTCAGCTAGCCAGTTGACGCTCCGATTGAGGAAATAATTGGAGAGTTTGATCCT
>JANXXR010000640.1 GCA_025350525.1 Deltaproteobacteria bacterium | reverse complement strand
CGCCTTCGACGTCGCCCTGCGCCCCCTCTGGCGCTTTTTGCGCGGCTATCTTTTCTTCGGCGGCTTCCTCGACGGTGCCCCCGGAGCCGCGGTGGCCTGGGGCAGGGCCTACGAGGCCTTCGTCAAGTACGGCCGCCTCTGGGAACTCTCGCAGCAGGCCTCAGTATGATACGACGCGGCACCATGCCCCTCGCCTCCGAGCTCAAGGAAATCCTCGCCTGCCCCAAGTGCAAGGGCGAGCTCGAGTTCCGCGAAGCCGAGAAGCAGATCCTCTGCCGGGCCTGCAAGCTCGTCTACCGCATCGAGGACGAGATCCCCGTCATGCTCATCGACGAAGCCAAGCCGCTCGAGACGTGACCACGCTGCAGCAGCGCCTCGAGGCGCGGCCGCCGCCGCGCGTGCTGGTCATCCAGACTGCCTTCCTCGGCGACACCGTCTTCACCTCGGCGCTGGTGCAGTCGCTCGCGCAGAAGTGGCCGCGGGCAGAGATCGATCTCTGCGTGGCCCCGCGCGCCCGCGACGTCGCGCAGGCCATCCCCGGCGTCGCGCACGTGCACCTCTTCGACAAGCGGGGCCAGGACCGCGGGCTGACCGGCCTGCGGCGGATCGCGGCGCGGCTGCGGACGCGGCAGTATCCGCTGGCGGTCCTTCCGCACCGGTCGCTGCGCTCGGCGCTCTTGGCGCGGCTGGCGCAGATCCCGGAGCGCGCTGGCTTTGCTGACGCCTCCGGTGCGCTCTTCTACACGGCGCGGGTCCGCACCCAGGCGCGAGCCTTTATCGACAAGGAGGCCGATCTCGTCCGCGCCCTGGGCGCAGAGCAGGCGGCAATGGCGCTGCGGCCGCTGGCCGCTTGGCTGGGCGCGGCCCGCGCGGCGCTGGGTCGTTCGGCGGCGGAGCCCCTTGCGTCGGTGTGCCTCGGTTCCGAATGGGAGACCAAGATCTGGCCGGCGCCGCGGGTGGCCGCGCTGGTCCGCCTGCTGCGCGGCCGCGGCTTTGTGCCAGTGCTGCTCGGAGGTCCCCGCGAGCGCGCGCTGGCGCGGGAGGTCAACTGCGGCAGCCTCGACACCACCGGGAATTCCGTCGGCGAGGCGCTGGCCATCCTCTCGCTGTCGGCGCTGGCCGTCGGCGGCGACACCGGCCTCGTGCACGCGGCCCGCGCGCTGGGCGTGCCCACCGTCGCCGTCTTCGGGCCCACCACGCCCTCGGTGCACAACTTCGGGCCGCGGGAGCGCGCCGTCTCGCTGGGCCTCGACTGCTCGCCCTGCAGCGCGCACGGATCGCGCCGCTGCCCGCTGGGCCATCATCGCTGCCTGCGCGATCTCGACGAAGATCGCGTGGCCGCTGCCTGCCAGGCGGTGCTGGCGGTATGACCGCGCCGCTCGATCCGCCGCCCGGCCCGCTGGTGGGCCTTTTGGCGCGGCTGGCGGCGTCGCTGTTGCCGCTGCGGGGCGGGTTGCCGCGGCCCGAGGAGATCCGCCGCGTGCTGGTGGTGCGCACCGACGACCGCGTCGGCAACGCGCTCTTGACCCTGCCGCTGGTGCGCGCGCTGCAGCGGGCGCTGCCCTTTGCGCAGGTGGATCTGCTGCTGGCGGCGCGCCGCGCGCAGGTGGCGGAAGGGCTGCCCGGGCTGACGGTCCTGCGCTTCGACAAGCGCGACGCCTTCACGCACCCGCTGCGCTTTGCAAAGTTCCTCCGCGGCCTGCGCCGCCAGTACGAGGTGGTGGTGGACGCCGCCCACTGGCATGCCTTCTCGCTCACCTCGGCGCTGCTCTCGCGCTGGGCGGCCTCGCGCTGGCTGGCCGGCGCGCAGCGAGGTCCGGCGCAGATCTATTCGGCAGCGGTGCCGGCGGACGCCGCCCTCGAGGACGCAGCCAAGCTGCTGCTCGGCGGCGGGCTCGGACTCGTCCTCTCGCCGCAGCCGCTCGAGACGGCGTTGGGCCGCGGGCCTGCGCCCGTCGGTGGACGCTTCGCCGCGCTCAATCCCGGCGCCCGCAAGGCCGACCACCTCTGGCCCGCCGCGCGCTTCGCCGCCGTCGCCCGCGGGCTCCTGCCGCTGCGGTCGGTGGTCTTCTGGGGGCCGGGCGAAGCATCGCTGGCGCGGGCAGTGGTCGCGGACGCGCAGGGCGCCGCCGAGCTCGCGCCACAGACCTCGCTCGATCAGCTCGCTGCCTGCTTTCGCGCCGCCGCGCTGGTGGTCACCAACGACACCGGCCCCATGCACCTGGCCGTCGCCTGCGGGGCGCCCGTGGTCGCGCTCTTTCTCGACGAGGCGGGCCTGCGCTGGGCGCACCCGGGCCCGCGCTTCGAGGCCGTGGTCGCCGCGCCGGACGAGGCGCCCGTGCTCGCCGCCGCCGCGCGCCTTCTTGACAGCGCGCGGACGGCAGCCGAACCTGCGCCGCCTTAGAGGGCAGCGGTGTCCGCGGCCTTTGGCGACCTTCCGGAGGCATCGTTGATCCGCTCCATGACCGGCTTCGGCGCAGGACGCGGCGAGGCGGCAGGCGAAGCGCTCACCGTCGAGCTGCGCTCCGTCAACGGCAAGTTCTGCGAGGTGAAGCCGCGCCTGCCGCGCGAGCTGTCGTCGCTCGAGACCGAGCTGGTGAAGACGGTCAAGGCGCGCCTCCACCGCGGCGTCGTGGACGTCTTCGTCCGCCGCGAGACGGCCAGCGTGCGGGGCCTTTTGCCGCAAGTCGACCTCGCCCTCGCCGCCGCCTACGCCAAGGCGCTGCGCGAGCTGAAGAGCGAGCTGGGGCTGGAAGGAGAGCCGTCGATCCGCGATCTGGCGCAGCTGCAAGGCGTGATCTCGCTCGGGGAGACCGCGGCCGATCCGGCGGCGATGGGCACGGCGCTGCAGGCCGCGCTGCTGCTCGCGCTGCAGGCGCTCGAGGAGATGCGCAAGCGCGAGGGCGAGGCGCTGGCCCGCGATCTGCTGGCGCGGCTCGACACCATCGAGAAGGGCGCGCGGTCCATCGCCGCGCTCGCGCCCAGGCAAGTGGAGGCGGCGCGCGAGCGGCTCAACGCCCGCATCGTCGAGCTGACCCGCGGCATCGAGCTCGATCCGGCGCGGCTGGCGCAGGAGGTGGCGCTCATCGCCGACCGCACCGACGTGGCCGAGGAGCTGACGCGCCTGGCGAGTCACCTCGAGCAGGCGCGCGGCCTGGTCTCGTCGGACCTCCCCGCCGGCCGCAAGCTCGAGTTCCTCGTGCAGGAGGTCAACCGCGAGATCAACACCATCGGCTCCAAGTCGCAGCACGCCGCCATCGCCGCGCAGGTGGTCGACCTCAAGGCCGAGCTGGAGCGGGTCCGGGAGCAGATCCAGAATGTCGAATAAGCCGCTGCTGCTCATCCTCAGCGCGCCCTCGGGGACGGGGAAGACCACGCTGGCGCGGCGGCTGGTGACCGCCAATCCCGGAGCCATCTTCTCGGTCTCGTACACCACGCGAGCGCCGCGGGGCGCCGAGCGCGAGGGCTTCGACTACCACTTCGTCTCCGGGGAAAAGTTCGAGCAGATGATCGCGGCGGGCGACTTCGTCGAGTGGGCGCACGTGCACGGCCACCACTACGGCACGCCGAAGCAGGTCATCGAGGAGGCGGCGGCGCGCGGGGCGCTGGCGCTCTTCGACATCGACGTGCAGGGCGGCGAGACCATCAAGAAGCAGCACCCGGAGGCGGTCCGCGCGCTGGTGCTCCCTCCCTCGCTGGCCGAGTTGGAGAGGCGCCTGCGCGCCCGCTCGACCGACGACGACGCCACCGTGCGGCGCCGGCTGCACGCGGCCCGCATCGAGATCCGCCTGGCGCGCTCCGCGGGTTACGAATACTGGGTGGTCAACGACGATCTGGACCGCGCCTATGGCGACCTGGAAGCGATCGTCCGCGCGGAGGGGTGCCGGGCGGGAAGGCGCCCGCTGGCGGCCGATCTGGGCGCTCCTTGACAGCGAAATTCGCCTCTGTTACACCGCGCCTCCCCTGAAGTCGGGACGCTGTTTCGGGCGCCGGAGAAAGGCTCTTGACACCGCGGCGCTGCGCAGGTACACAGCGCGCCCCCAGAACGAGGGAGACAGAGCAGCGGCGCAGCAGCAAGCGCCGGGAAGTTGCGCTGTCTGCATTCCGGGAGCAGAAGGCTGCTCCGCAGTTGGTCGGTCGCAGTGGCAGGTGGCTGGTTCGGTCTTTGAAAACTGGATAGCAAGTCCACGAAGAAGAGATTGCGGACACCGCAATGCTTTGAGTGAAGTTATGTAATCGTAGTAGACGTCAGCTAGCCAGTTGACGCTCCGATTGAGGAAATAATTGGAGAGTTTGATCCT
>JANXXR010000626.1 GCA_025350525.1 Deltaproteobacteria bacterium | reverse complement strand
GAGGCCTGCCCCTGGAACCGCCGCGCGCCGCCGCTGACGCTGGTGCCGCTGCGGGCGCGCACGCCGTCCATCGCGGTGGCCGACGCGCTGGCGCTCACCGAGGACGAAGCCCGCCGCCGGTATGAGGGCACGCCGCTTTTGCGCGCCGGCCGCGCCGGACTGGTGCGAACGGCGCTGGCCGTCGCCCCCCGCACCGAGGCGCTGCGGACCCGCGCGCGAGACTTGCTGCACGACCCCGCGCCCGGGGTCGCCGAGGAGGCCCGACGGCTGATCCGCGCCGCGCCTGAACCCGACAGCCAGCCCGCCGCCGGCTCGAAGCAGTAACCCCTTCCTCCATCGGCTGCTGGAGCTCTCGCCTCCCCGCCGGATCCTCAGTGCGGACCCACCCCGAAAAAAATTTTTCCCCTCGGTGGCGTGGGGTTGGCGGACCTTGTGTCAGACCCTCTTGGTAGCGTTCGGGCATGAATGAAGAGACGGTCAGCGCTTCGCATTTCAGGGTGCATTTCAAGGAGATTGCCAACGCCGTCGCGCGGGGTGAGCAGGCGTGCACGGTCGAGCGGCACGGACTCGCCATCGCGGTCGTGATCAGCCTCGAAGATGCCGCGTTTCTCCGCGAGCACAAATGGGGACAGGCAGCGGCTGCGCAGGAGGAGCAGCGTCAGGCTGACAGGATCACGCTATCCGATCCGGCGTCGATGCCGCTCGACTTGCTCGAAGAGGCGTATGGGCTGACCGCCGGGACTACGGACCCCGCAATTGAAGACTGGCGGTTCAAGGCCTACTACGCCATCGAGAGCAGGACCGGCCAATGGCCTGCGCGGCCGTTTGGCTCCTCGGCGCGCGGCTCCTCGGCTGCGCGGGGATCCCCCGCGCCCGGTCCGTCCGGCTAGAGACCTGCCGGCCGACTACTGGCCGGCCTTGGCCGCGGCCTTCTCGGCCTTCTTGTTCTTGTGGTGCTGCCAGAGCGCCCCGCCGGCCGCGCCAGCCGCGGCGCCCTTCTTGCCGCCGACCACCGCGCCGCCCGCGCCGCCTACGATGGCGCCCTTCATCTTGCTGTGGTGCTTCTCGGGCGGCGCCGCCGTCGGGTCGGCCGCGACAGCCGCAGTGGTGATGAGGAAGGCGCCGGCACAGAGCGCGGAACAGAGCTTCAGGAGTTGGGTTCGCATCCATTGACCGTGGGCATTGCGGCGGCTCCGCGCAACGCAGGCGGGCGCCTGCCGCCCTGCTCGCCCGTCAGCGCGACGGCAGGGTGATGACGGCGCCGTTGGCCGCGCCCGACTCCGGCGAGACGAGATAGGCGATGGCCTCGGCTACGTCTTCGAGCGGCACCCAGCGGCCCTGATCGGCGGCGGGCATGCCGGCGCTGTTCTGCGGCGTCCGCAGCGTGCCCGGCGCGACGCAGGAGCAGCGCACGCCGCGCCCGCTCTCGGCCACGGCCTTGGTGAGCGCGACCACGCCTGCCTTGGAAATTCCGTACGCCGCCGAGCCGCCGAAGCCCGAGAGCATCGCGGGCTCCCAGGCGGCGACGTTGACGATGCGCCCTTCGCCGCGCGGCTCCATGCGCCGCAGCGCCGCCCGGCAGCAGAGAAACGACGAGCGCAGGTTGAGGGCGATCATCTTCTCAAAGGTGTCCACGGAGGTCTCGGCGACGGTGCCGCCCGCCCAGCCGCCGGCGCAGTGAACGCTGGCCCAGACGGGCTCGGCGGCGGAGTAGGCCGCCTCCACCTGATCCTCGACGCCGAGGTCGGCCACCTGCGCCGCCGCCCCCGCGGCCACTGGATCGGACGCGCGCCGGACCAGCGCCACCACCCGGGCCCCCTCGCGCAGGAGCCGCTTGCAGACGGCGGTCCCGAGGTTTCCCGAGGCGCCGGTCACCACCACGCAGCGGCCGCTCAGCATGCACTCTCCATTGACAAGGCGGCGCGATGCTCGCAGAACGCTGCCCGCGATGCGAGCCCGGCCCGTGGTCCTCTATGGCGCGCTCCTCGCGCACACCCTCTTCTCCGCCGGCACCTACCTCTTCGCCAAGCGGGCCCTGCAAGAGCTCCCCGCCCTCTCGCTGGGGCTGATCCGCTTCGTCGGCGCCTCGCTCATCCTCTCGCTGCTGCTCTTCCGGCTCCGTCCCCCCGGGCAGCGCCTGCCGCCCCGCAGCGCCTGGCGCAAGCTGTTGGTGCTAGCGCTGGTGGGCGTGCCCGTCAACCAGGGCTTCTTTTTATACGGACTACAATACTCGACAGCCGCGCACGCCGCGCTGCTCTACACGCTGACGCCGCTCTTCGTGCTGCTCCTCGCGCAGGCGCTCCTGGGCGAAGCGCCGGGTTGGCGCACCGTGCTGGGCACCGCGCTGGCGCTGCTCGGCACCGTCTTCGTGCTGCTGCAGCGCGGGCTCGACCTGTCGCGCGGACCGCTCTTCGGCGACCTGCTGCTGGTGGTCGCCGTCATCGCCTGGGCCGTCTACACCGCCGAGGGCCGCGAGCTGGTGGGCCGGCACGGCGCGCTCGCGACCATCAGCTGGACGCTGATCCTCGGCACCCTGCTCTACCTGCCGCTCGGGCTGGGCTCGCTGCTCTGGGCGTCGAATCGCGCGGCGCTCTCGACGGCGTCGCCCGAGGCGTGGTGGGGCGTGCTCTACCTGATCGCCGTCACCAGCGTTCTCGCGTACCTGCTCTGGTACTGGGCCTTGAAGCACCTGGCGGCGGCGCGGGTGGCGGTCTTCACCAACCTGCAGCCGCTGGGGACGGCGGCGCTGGCGCACGTCTTCCTCGGCGAGCGGGTCACGCCGGCGTTCCTCTGCGGCGCGCTGGTGGTCATCGCGGGAGTGCTTCTTGCGCAGCGCAGGGCGGCGCCGGACAAGGCGTCGGAGACCTTGCTGGATTCGCCAGCAAAGTAAGCCCAGGGGGAACGACATGCGGATGCGTTGGTGGATGCTGCTGGCGGCGGTGGTCTCGAGCAGCGCGGCGAAGGCGCAGGATGCGCTCAAGGTCGCGCCCGATCACTACCAGGTGAAGGTGGAGAACGAGCACGTGCGGGTGATCGAGAACACCCTCAAGCCCGGCGAGAAAGACGCAATGCACACGCATCCGTCGGGCTGGTACTACGTGACCAGGCCGGGAAAGATGAAGATCGTCCACGAAGGTGGCAAGAGCGAAATCTGGAATGCCAAGGCGGGCGAGCAGGCGTGGATGAAGGCCGAGGGCCCGCACACCTCCGAGAACGTCGGAAAGACCACGCTCAGCTACGTCCTCGTCGAGGTCAAGAGCGCGCCCAAGGAAGCCGAAAAGCCCTGACGAAAGCTCAGGCGCGCCGGGTGAAGGCGGCCAGGTAGAAGCCGTCGGTGCCGTGGCGGTGAGGCAAGAGTTGCACCTCGTCGCCCGGCAGCTGCAGGGCCGGCGGAAGCGCAGGGGCGGGCACGAAGGCGGCGGCGTGGGCGGCGAGGAACTGGCCGCGCACGTCCTGGTTTTCCTGCGTGTTGATCGAGCAGGTCGCATAGACGAGCCGGCCGCCTGGCTTCACCAGCTTGGCGTAGCGCTCGAGGATCTGCAGCTGCCGCGGCGGAAAGGTCAGGACTTCTTCTGCGTCGAGCCGCCAGCGCGCGTCGGGGTTGCGGCGCAGCGCTCCGAGGCCGCTGCAGGGCGCGTCGATGAGGACCAGATCGGCCTGCCCATAGAGGTCGGCGATGCGCGCCTCGCTGGACTCGGGCACGCCGCGCGCTTCCCAGTTGTGCACTCCCGCCCGCCGCGCCCGGGGCCGCATCTCGTCGAGCCGGCGCAGGTCGCGGTCGCAGGCGATGAGCCGTCCCTTGTTGTGCATCTCGCTGGCGAGGGCCAGCGCCTTGCCGCCCGCGCCGGCGCAGGCGTCCACCACCAGCTGTCCGGGCCGCGCCGCGCAGGCGAGCGCGATCAGCTGGCTGCCCTCGTCCTGCACCTCGAAGAGCCCGGCCTTGAAAGCCTTGAGCGCGAAGACGTTGGTGCGCCCGGTGAAGGTCACGCCCCACGGCGAGATCGGGGTCGGCTCCACCTGCGCCTCCTCCGCCCGCAGCGTGGCCAAGAGCTCGTCGCGGGTGTTCTTGAGGAGGTTGGCCCGCACCGTCAGCGGCGCGCGCTGGTTGAGCGCCGCCGCCAGCGCCCGCGTCTCCCCGGCGCCCAGCTGCGCCGACCAGAGCGATGCGAGCCAGCGCGGCAGCGAGGTCTCGGCGGCCAGCGCGTCGAGCGGATCTTCCGGCGCGCCCAGCTCGCCGGGCTTCGCCACCAGCTCCAGCGCCCAGGTCCAGAGCGCCACCTCGGGACCTGCCAGCCCCGCCGCGCTTGCGGCCGACTGCTGCTCGCCCACCACCAGATAGGCCGCGTACCGGAGCAGGTGCTGGGTCGGCGTGGCCAGACCGGAGAGCTGCATGCTCCGCGTCGCCAGCGCGCGGCCGAGCAGGTGATCGACGCGCCCTTGCAGCCGGAGCAGGCCGTAGACGGCGTCGGAGACGGCGCGCCGCTCCACCGAGCGCAGCTGCTTCTCCCGGCGCAGGACGCGCTGCAACGCCTGATCGGCGCGGGCGCCCTCGCGGCGGACCTCCTCGTAGATCTCCAGCACCGCGGTGCGGACCAGCTGCGCTCTCACGGGGCGTTCTTAGCAGCATTCCGGCCGGCACCCCCGACGATCGGCGTAAAGACCTTTCGCGGAAGCAGGGAGCCCCGCTTCCTGCTCTACCTTGGCCTCCGTGATCTGGACCGTCGCCATTCTCGCCGCCTCGGTGGCTCAAGACCGCCCTGCCCTGCCGTCGCCGCTGACGCTGCCTTTGGCGCTGCAGATCTTCCGCGAGCGCGGCTTCGACCTGCTGCTGGCGGGCCAGCAAGTGCAGAGCGCCGAGGGCGATCTGCAAGTGGCCGCCGCCATCGCCAACCCGCAGCTGAGCGGGGGCCTCGGCAAGTCGTTCAACTACGACCCCTCGCAGTGCGCGGGCTGTTCGGCGCTGCAGGAGTCGGTGGGACTCTCCGACCAAGGAGCCATTTTCGACCTGCTCCTCAACAAGCGCGGCCTGCGCAAGGACGTCGCCCGCGCCGCGCTGGAGGCCGCGAAGCTCTCCCGCAACGACGCGCAGCGAAACCTCGAGTTCCAGCTCAAGCAGCAGTTCCTCCAGGCGGCGCTGGCCACCGAGCAGGCGCGCTTTTCCCGCGAGGCGATGGACTCGACCGCCCGGACGCGTGGCCTGATGGAGCGGCGCTACGGCGCGGGAGCGGTCTCGGAGGCCGATCTCGCCAAGGCCGAGGTCGCCGCCCTGGAGGCGGAGCAGCAGCTCGACCAGGCGCAGGCGCAGCTCTCGTCGGCCCGGGCGGCGGTGGTCTTCCTCCTCGGCGGACAGGAGCCGCAGCCGGCGCTGGAGCTCTCGACGGAGGCGCTCGACTACCGGGCGGGGGCGCTGCCCGCCTTGTCTTTTGATACTTTGTATACTGAGGCGCTGGAGGCGCGGCCCGACCTGCGGGCCCTGGGCCGGCAGATCGAGCGGGCCGAGGCCGCGGTCTCCCTGGCGCGGCGGCTGCGCATTCCGGACCTGCAGCTCTCAGCGACCTACACGCAGGAGGGCACCGGCAACAACGCGCTGACCCCGCCCACGCTCTCTTTCGGCGTCTCGCTGGGGCTGCCCATCTTCTACCAGCAGCAGGGAGAGATCCGGCGGGCCGAGGCCGACCTGCGCACCCAGACCCTCCAGCGCAGCAAGGTGCGCGCCCAGGTGGCGCAGGACGTCTCGCAGGCGTTCGCGTCGTTCGAGAGCGGGCAGAAGCTGGTGGAGCGGATGCAGGGCAAGCTGCTGGGGCGGGCGCAGCGGGCCCGCGATCTGGCGCGCATCCAGTACGAGAAGGGCGCCTCGTCCTTGCTCGAGCTGCTCGACGCCGAGCGGACGTACATCGCCGTGCATGGCGAATACGTGCAGGACCTCTCGCTCTACTGGACTGCCGTGGCGCAGCTCGAGCAGGCAGCAGGAAAGGACTTGCGGCGATGAAGTGGATGCGGCTGACCCTGGTCGTTTGCCTCGCCGCCTGCGGCAAGCGCGAGCCCGCCCCCGAGCCCCATGCCCCCGCGGGCGAGGTGTGGCTCTCGCGGCAGCAGCTCGACTCGCAGCAGATGAAGATCGAGGTCGCCGCCCAGCACCAGGTGGCCGCCTCTCTCGACGCGGCGGGTCGGATCGCCTTCGACGAGCTGCACGTCTCGCACGTCTTCTCGCCGGCGTCGGGAAGGGTCGTTCGCATCGTCGCCTCGCCCGGACAGCACCTGCGCAAGGGAGATCCGCTGCTCGAGATCGAATCGCCCGAGGTGGGCGTGGCCATGTCCGATCTGGGCAAGGCCGAAGCCGACCTGGGCGCCGCCGAGCGCGATCTCAAGCGGCAGCGCGAGCTGGTGGAGGCGCACGCCGGCGCGCAGAGGGATCTCGACCAGGCGCAGAGCGCCTACGACCGCGCCCGAGCCGAAGTAGCGCGAGCCCGCCAGCGCGCCGCGACCTTCCGCCGGCAGGGAGCGGAGGGGGTCTCGCAGCGGTTCGTCCTGCGGGCGCCCATCGAGGGAGACGTGATCGCGCGCAACGCCAACCCCGGCACCGAGGTGCAGGGGCAGACCTCGGGCGCCAGCGCGGTGGAGCTCTTCACCATCGGCTCGATCGATCCGGTCTGGGCCTACGCCGACATCTTCGAGGTGGACCTCGCCCGGGTGAAGGTGGGCGCGCCGGTCGCGGTCAAAGTCGTCGCCTATCCCGACCGCGTCTTCAACGGGCGCGTGGACTGGATCGCAACCGCGCTCGACCCCGCCTCGCGCACCGCCCGGGTGCGCTGCACGTTGCGCAACCCCGCGCGGCTGCTCCTGCCCGAGATGTACGCGACCCTCGCCATCGAGACGCCGGCGCGCAAGGCGCTGGCCGTGCCCCGCAGCGCCATCGTCCACGTCGGCGACGAGCGGGTGGTCTTCGTGCAGACCGGCACCACCGAGAACGGCCTGCTCAGGTTCCAGCGCCGCCGGGTGGTGGTGGAAGAGACCGAGAACGATCCGGTGCCGGTCAAGAGCGGGCTTTTGCCGGGCGAGCCGGTGGTGGTCTCGGGCGGGCTCCTGCTCTCCGGAATGCTCTGATGCGCTGGCTGGTGGAAAAGGCGCTGGCGGCGCCCTTCATCCTGGTGGCGCTGGCCGCGGTCCTGCTCGGCACCGGGCTCTATTGCTATGCGCGGCTCGATATCGAGGCTTATCCCAATCCGGTGGCGCCGATGATCGAGATCATCACCCAGCCGGGCGGCTGGAGCGCCGAGGAGGTCGAGCGCTACGTCACCATTCCCCTCGAGAACGGCCTGGCGGGAATGATCGATCTCGACCACATCCGCTCGCAATCGCTCTTCGGGCTCTCCGACGTGAAGTGCTATTTCAATTGGAATCCCGAATACCACGAGGCGCAGCAGCGGGTCCTCAATCGATTGCAGTTCATTCCGCTGCCGCCGGGGATCCAGCCGCAGATCTCTCCCTGGAACGCGGTGGGCGAGATCTATCGCTATGTCCTCAAGGGCCCCGGCTATTCGCTCTCGGAGCTGAAGACCGCGCAGGACTGGATCCTGCAGCGGCAGTTCCGCCAGGTGCCCGGTGTCATCGACGTGGTCGGCTTCGGCGGCGAGACCAAGGAATACCATATCGACGTCGACCCCTTCCGGCTCAAGGGACACGGACTCGGCTTGAGCCAATTGACCCAATCGATTGCCAATGCCAACCAGAACGTGGGCGGCCAGCGGCTGGCGCTGGGCGAGCAGTCGTTCAATGTCCGCGGGCTGGGCCTGATCCGCTCGCTGGACGAGATCGGGCAGATCGTCCTGGCGCAGCCGAAGAGCGGCACGCCGGTGCGGGTGCGCGACGTGGCCCAGGTCCGGGAGGGCGCCGCGCCGCGGCTGGGGATCGTGGGGCGCGACCTGACGCCCGACGTGGTGCAGGGCATCGTGCTGATGCGCTATGGCGGCAGCTCGCTGGAGACGCTCAAGGGCGTGCACCAGCGGGTGGAGATGATCCGGAAGAATCACCTCCTTCCCATCGGGATGGAGCTGGAGACCTATTACGACCGCGAGCGGCTGGTCCATATGACCACGCAAACGGTGCTGGAAAACCTCCTGGTGGGAATGCTGCTGGTCACCTTTGTGCTCTGGATCTTCCTCGGCCAGGCGCGGGCGGCCTTGGTGGCGGCGGTCAATATCCCCCTGGCGTTGATGGCGGCCTTCTGCGGAATGGTCTTTACCGGCACGCCCGCCAACCTGATTTCATTGGGCGCCATTGATTTCGGAATCATCATCGATTCCACCGTCATCATGGTGGAGAACATCTACCGGCACCTGGGGGCCCGCGGGCAGGGTACGGTGCGCGAGCGCATCGCCGAGGCCGCGGGCGAGATCGGCGCGCCCATGTTGTTCTCCACCTTGATCATCACCCTGGCCTTCGTGCCGCTCTTCACCATGACCGGCGTGGCCGGGGTGATCTTCTCGCCGATGGCGCATACCTATGCCTTTGCCATCGGCGGCGCGGTCCTGCTCTCGATCTCGCTGACGCCGGTCCTGGCGGCCTGGGTCCTGCGCGTCGATGCCAAAGCCGCGCCCGGCGCCTCGGGGGGGACGCACGAGGAGGCCCACGGCCACGACAACCGCTTCCTGCGCTGGCTCGATTCGGTCTACCGGCCCGTCTTCGACTTTGCCCTGCGCAGGCCGGCTCTCGCCATCCTCGTCGCCCTTTTGCCGGTGGCGCTGGCGGGCGGCATCCTCACCCAGCTGGGCAGCGAGTTCATGCCCAAGCTCGAGGAGGGCAACTTCTGGATCCGCGCCACCCTGCCCACCAGCGTCTCCTTGGAGACGAGCGCCAGGCACGTCGGCAGCATGCGCCGCATCCTGCTCGGCTGCGAGGACGAAGGCTGCACCCGGCGGCGCAACCCGGAGATCCGCACGGTGGTGTCGCAGCTGGGCCGGCCCGACGACGGCACCGATCCTTCCGGCTTCTACAACATCGAGATGTTCGCGCCCCTCTTGCCACAAGACGAATGGCGGCGCGGCATCACCAAGGAGAAGCTCACCCTCCAGCTCTCGCGGGAATTGCACGACGACTTTCCGGGCGTGGACTTCAACTTCTCGCAGGCAATCGCCGACAACGTCGAGGAGGCGATGAGCGGCGTCAAGGGCGAGAACACCGTCAAGGTCGTCGGGCCGGACCTCAAGGTCAACGAGGCGCGCGCGGCAGAGATCATCACCGTGCTGCAGCAGATCCGCGGCGTCGAGGACCTGGGGATGTTTCGCTCGCTGGGGCAGCCGGACGTCAAGATCGCGCCCGACCGCGAGCTGTGCGGCCGCTATGGCCTGAACGTCGGCGACGTGGGCGCGGTGGTGCAGGCGGCCATCGGCGGACAGGCGGTGACCCAGGTCTTCGAGGGAGAAAAGAAGTTCGACCTGGTGGTGCGCTGGGCCGAGCCCTACCGGAAGGATCTGCGCGCCATCCGGCAGATCCTGGTGACCGCGCCCGACGGCGCGCAGCTTCCGCTCGGGCAGCTGGCGAAGATCAGCGAGGAGGACGGGCCCTCGGTCATCTACCGCGAGGACAACCGCCGCTACGCGCCGGTGAAGTTCTCGGTGCGCGGGCGCGACCTGGGCGGCACCATCGAAGAAGCGCAGCGCCGCGTCGCCGCCGAGGTGAAGCTGCCCTACGACACCCACCTGGAGTGGGCGGGCGAGGCCGACCAGCTGCGCGAAGCCTCCGACCGCCTGAAGATCATCATCCCGCTGACGCTGCTGCTCATCGCCTTCCTCGTCTACACGGCGGTGGGCGGCTTCCGCGACATGCTCATCGTGCTGCTCAGCATCCCCGCGGCCTGTACCGGCGGCATCGTCGCGCTCTTCCTCACCGGCACGCATCTGTCGATCTCGGCGGCGATGGGCTTCATCTCCATCTTCGGCATCGCCGTGCAGGACGCCATCATCGTCGTCACCTACGCGCAGAAGATGTGGAAGGAAGGTCATCCGCTCGAGGAGGGCGCGCGGCTGGCGGCAGAGCGTGGGCTTCGCCCCGCCCTGATGACGGCGTCGGTGGCGCTGATCGGCCTGTTGCCGGCGGCGGTGTCGCGCGGCATCGGCAGCGAGACGCAGAAGCCGCTCGCCATCGTGGTCATCGGCGGGATGCTGATGCTGGCGCTGCTCCCTCGCCTGCTGCTGCCGCCGCTCTTGGTGCTGGCGCACCGGCGGCGCGCAGTTCCGGCGCCCGCGACCCTGCCTTCGGTGTAAGGTGCCGCCTCCTCTTCGAAGGAGCGCTGCGCAATGGCCCAGGCGACCAAGAGCGTCACCGTCAATGTCCCGCCCGAGAAGCTCTTCGACGTCATCGCGGACTATGAGAAATATCCGGAGTTCCTTCCCGAGGTGAAGAAGGTCAAGGTCGACGCCGGGCAGGGCAGCATCAAGGAAGTGACCTATACCGTCGATATCAAGGCTAAGGTCATCAACTATACCTTGAAGCATACCGCCGAGCGGCCCACCAAGGTCTCCTGGACCATGATCAAGGGCGAGATGATGAAGGGCAACGACGGCACCTGGGTGCTGAAGCCGGGCGCGCAGCCGGGGACCACCGACGCCACCTACAGCATCGACCTGAAGCTCAGCTCGCTGGTGCCGGGGTTCATCGAGAAGGCGCTCGCCGAGCAGGCACTGCCGGCCCTCATGACCAACTTCAAGAATCGCGCCGAGAAGCTGTACCCGAAGAATGCCTGAGTTGAATCGGGGCTAGCAGACAGCAGCCGCGTGCGGCTCGGCAGCGGCCGCGTGCGGATCAGATGACGTCGGCTTCGGCGACGAACCCTTCCTTGCCGTTGGCGAGCTTCACGCGGCGGTAGCCGAAGCCCAGGGCGTCCGCACCGGCGCAGACCTTGGAGTTGGCGGAGACGGTGACGATGGGGCTCGAGGTGGCGTCGGGCCGCGAATAGACGACGGTGCCGGCGGCGAGGGAGGCAGGCGTGCAGCCGGCTTCAGAGCTGGTAGCCCCGGTGGACGAGCCCAGGCTTGCGCAGGCAAACGAAAGTGCAAGAGCGGCGACGAGGATCGATTTCACAGGAGACCTCCAGCGTCTGGGGACGCGCCCGGGGTGGGCAAGTCCTCTACTGAGTGACCGCCGGGTCTATTTCGTTTCATGATGTGTCAGCGCATTAGCACCTGCTGGGTGTCACTCCAGCGCGAAGAAGCCCGGCTGCGCGCGGACGCGGGCGAGCCAGGCCGAGACCGCCGGATAGTCCGAGAAGGAGTGGCCCGATTCCTCGGCGAGCTGCGCATAGGCGCAGACGGCGATGTCGGCCACCGAGTACGCCTCGCCCACCAGCCACTTTTGCTGTGCGAGGTACCGCTCGAGGACCTTGAGCGCGGCGGCGGCGCGCGGCAGGTAGTGCTCGACCACCTCGGGCGCCTCGATGGCGCGCTGCCGCAGGTAGCGCGGGATGCCGATGGCCAGCTCGACCTGGTTCTGCTCGAAGAACATCCACTGCTGGATGAGCGCCTGGGCGCGGGCGTCGTCCGGGAGCAGCCGCGAGCCGCGCGC
>JANXXR010000603.1 GCA_025350525.1 Deltaproteobacteria bacterium | reverse complement strand
ACGCGCTGGTGGCCGCGGAGGCGACCGGCGCGCGCGTACTCGGCCTCGAGGCGGACGGTCTCCTCGGGGCCTTCACCCAGGCGGGGTTGCGCCGCCTGCAGAAGCACGGGCGCGATCCGGGGCGGCTCGTCGAAGTGATCCGCGCCGATCACCGGGAGTTCCTGCGCGCGCAGCCCGCGCGCTCCTTCGACGTCGTGCTGCTCGATCCGATGTTCCGCCGCGCCGGCGATGCGGGTCCGTCGTTCGACCTGCTCCGCGCCCACGGCGAGCACGCGCCGCTGGAGCCGGAGACGCTGCGCGACGCCCGCCGCGTGGCCCGCCGCGGCGTGCTGGTCAAGGACGCCGCTTCGGGCTTGGAGCTGGGCCGGCTGGGCCTCGTGCCGCGGCTTACCCGGAGGTCCGCGGCCATCGCCTTCGGCTGGGCCGATTCCTTGGTCAAATGACCAAATGGCCACAGCGCTCCTCGGACGGGCTCTTGGTCAAATGACCAAATGATAGGCTGCGGCCCATGACCACCGTCCTCGTCGCAGGCGCCACCGGCGCAGTGGGAAGCGCGCTGGTGCCGGCGCTGCGGCAGCAGGGCTTCGAGGTGATTCCGCACGTGCGGCCGAAGACGGCGGACCGCCATCCGCTCGGCCGCGATCCGGCGGCGCTGATCTGCGACCTGTCCGAAGCCAACAGGCTCGATCCGGCGATGGCGCGGGTGCAGGCGGTGGTCTGTCTCGTCGGCACCATGCGGCGCCGCTTCGGCGCGGGCGACACCTACGCCTCCTCGGACTACCAGCCGGTGGTGGATCTGGTGGCCGCCGCAAAGCGCGCCGGCACGGCTCCGCACTTCGTGCTGCTCTCGGCGCTGGGCGCGCGCCCGGGTGGCGGCTATCTCGGCTGGAAGCACCAGGCCGAAGAGGTGGTGCGGCAGAGCGGCCTGCCCTTTGCGATCCTGCGCCCGTCGTTTCTCGACTCGACGCGGTCCGGCTCACAGCCCAGCGACGGTGCGCAGCGAAAGCCGCCGCCGCTGCTCGGTCCGGCGCTCCGCTTCGCCGGCCAACTCCCGGGCCTGCGCGGCTTCGCCGACGACGTACGGCCGATTCCGGTGGAGGTCCTCTGCCGCGCCATCGCCCGCATCCTGCGCGACCGGGCGCCCACCGCGTCGGTGCTGACCGGCCGCCAGCTCTGGGAGGCCGCCTCGCTTTGATCAGGATCGGCGCAGCGCCTTCACGGCGGCGCAGAGGGATCTGCCCAGCCCGGCGTCCCCTGATCGGCCGCCACCTTCCAGCTGCCGTCCTTGTCGCGCCGCCAGACGGTCAGGTACTTGCCCTTGTGCTCGCCGCGCGGCGAGACGGAGAGCGAGTTTCCGTAGGTCCATCCCAGCGTGCCGTCGGCCGACACCTGCGCGCCGAGCGGGCGCCAGCGCAGCCGCAGCTCGGGAGGCGCCTTGCGCGGGTCGCCCAGCGCGGACATGGTCGAGCGGATCGGCTCGCGGCCGCGGATGAGCGGGTCGTCGCTGACCAGCATCAAGCCTTCGTCGCCGAAGGCTTCCACCCACGCCTCGACGCCGCGCTCGCTGACCTGCTGCGCAAAGGCTGTATCGGCGTCGAGCAGCGAGCGCCGCGCGGCCTCCGGGTCGAGATGGGCACAGGCACAGAGAGAGGCGAGGGCGAGCGCGCGCATGTCACTCCAGGGTGAAGAGGTCCTCGCTGCGGAGCAGGTCGCCGGCGGTGCAGAGATCGGCGGCGCTGCGGAAGAGCATCTCCAGCTGCGGCGGCAGCACGCTGCGCGCCAGCGGCGGATCCCGGCCGCCCAGCGCCACCGCGAAGGTCTGCAGCGAAGAGAGCAGGGCGGCGTCAGACCGCAGTCTGCGGCGTGTTTCCGGGCGCCTCGATCTTCTGCGGCTCGACGGGCGCGCGGAAGAACGCGTCCGGATTCTCCAGCACCAGCGCGTGGCGCAGCACTTCGTCCACGTGCTCCACCGGGATGATGGTCAGCTCGCGGCGGATCTTGAGCGGGATCTCGCGGATGTCCTTCTCGTTGTCCTTGGGGATGAGGATGGTCTTGACCCCGCCCCGGTGCGCCGCCATCGCCTTTTCCTTGAGCCCGCCGATGGGCAGCACGCGCCCGCGCAGCGTGATCTCGCCGGTCATGGCTACGTCCTTGCGCACCGCGATGCGGGTCAGCGCCGAGACCATGGCCGTGGCCATGGTGACGCCGGCCGAGGGGCCGTCCTTGGGCACCGCGCCCTCGGCGACGTGGATGTGGACATCGACGCTGTCGGCGAACTTCTTGTCCAGCCCGAACCGCTCGGCGCGGCTGCGCACGTAGCTCATGGCCGCCTGCGCGCTCTCCTGCATGACGTCACCCAGCTTGCCGGTGAGGATCAGCTTGCCCTTGCCGGGGATGACCGTCGCTTCCGTCTGCAGCAGCTCGCCGCCCACTTCGGTCCAGGCGAGCCCGGTGACGAGCCCGATCTCGTCGCGCTCCTCGGTCATGCCGTAGCGGAAGCGCGGCTGGCCCAACAGCTTGTGCACGCGCTTGGTGGTGATGCGGATCTTGGCGTCGAGCGTGCCGGTGCGCAGCACGTCCTTGGCGACCTTTCGGCAGAGCGTCGCCACCTCGCGCTCGAGCCCGCGCACGCCGGACTCCTTGGTGTAGCGGTGGGTCAGTTCGAGCAGCGCCTTGCGCGAGAAGCTGATGTCCACCTTGTCGAGGCCGTTCTGCTCCTTCTGCTTCGGCACCAGGTACTTCTGCGCGATGGAGAGCTTCTCGAGGTCGGTGTAGCCCGCGATGCGGATGATCTCGAGGCGGTCCTGCAGCGGCGCCGGGATGTTGTGCAGCGTGTTGGCGGTGCAGATGAACATGACCTTGGAGAGGTCGTAGTCGAGGTCGAGGTAGTGGTCGGCAAAGGTGTGGTTCTGCTCGGGGTCGAGCACTTCCAAGAGCGCCGAGCTGGGGTCGCCGCGGAAGTCGGTGCTCATCTTGTCGACTTCGTCGAGGAGGAAGACCGGGTTGCCCGAGCCCGCCTTCTTCAGCGACTGGATGATCTTGCCGGGCAGCGCGCCGATGTACGTGCGCCGGTGGCCGCGAATCTCCGCCTCGTCGCGCACGCCGCCGAGTGAAATCCGCACGAACTTGCGGCCCAGGGCTTTGGCGATGCTCTTGCCCAGCGAGGTCTTGCCGACTCCGGGCGGGCCCACGAAGCAGAGGATGGGGCCCTTCATCTTCTCGACCATGGCTTGCACGGCCAGGTACTCGAGGATGCGCTCCTTGGGCTTCTTCAGGCCGTAGTGGTCGTCGTTCAGGACCTGCTCGGCTTCGTTGATGTCGAGCTTGTCCTTCGAGTAGTCGTACCAGGGCAGGCTCAGGATCCAGTCGATGTAGTTGCGCACCACGGTCGCCTCGGCCGACATCGGCGACATCATCTTCAGCTTGCGCAGCTCCTTCTTGACCTTGGCGACGGCCTCCTTCGACATCTTCTTGTTCTTGATCTTCTCG
>JANXXR010000593.1 GCA_025350525.1 Deltaproteobacteria bacterium | reverse complement strand
CCAGACCCCGAGCGCGAGCCTGGGCGACCCAGCGAACCCCACGGTATCGGTGGGCAACAACACCATCTCCTGCAACACCACCGCGGATCTCTATCTCTCGCCCTCCGGAGCGGTCCCAATCGCATCAATCAACGCGGCTTTCAACAGATGGGACCACTCTCCGCCCACGGCCAGCTCGAGTACAGCTAGCGGTGGAATCGACATCTACAACCCCTTTAGCTCCTCGGTGAACGTCAGCGGCTCTCTGCTGGCTCCGAGCCCGTGCCCATAGCTCTGACAAATCGCGCCTGGCGCTGCGGCCGATGACGCCGCATCGCGCCGGGCTCCTGCCCGAAGACTGGGTGGCGCGCGGGCAGTCGCTCGAGGTCGGCCGCAAGGTGCTGGCGGCCGCCATGCGCGGCGATGCGGATCTGCAGACGGTCCGCGGCGTCAAGAAGACCGTGCTCGCGCAGATCGCGGCCGAGAGCACGACAGAACCTCTCCGGATCGCCCGCCGCGAGGTCGCCGCCGACGGCTTCGTCAAATACCTCTTCGACATCGGCGTTGAGGCGGTGCGCATTCCGGTGCCCTGCGAAGCGCCCGGCGCGGACCTCTCCGCCTTCGAAGGAAAAGAAAGAAAGTATATTGTCTGCGTCTCCTCGCAGGTGGGCTGCGCGCTGGCGTGCTCCTTCTGCGCCACCGGCGAACTGGGCTTCAAGCGCAACCTGACTGCCGCCGAGATCGTCGGCCAGGTCCTCGCCGTCCGCGAGGGCGCCGACCGGCCGGTCCGCGGCGTCGTCTTCATGGGCATGGGCGAGCCCTTCCTGAACTACGACAACGTCATCCAGGCGGCGCGCATCCTCTGCCATCCGTCGGGCGGCTCCATCGACGCGAAGAGCATCACCATCTCGACGGCCGGCATCGTCCCCCAGATCCGCCGCTTCACCGCCGAGCGCCACAAGTTCCGGCTCGCCGTCTCGCTGACCCACGCGGTGCCGAAGAAGCGCCTGCCGCTGATGCCCATCGAAGGCGTGCACCCGACGGCGGACCTGGTGGCCGCGCTGCACGACCACGCCCGCGCCCGCCGCACCCGCGTGCTGGTAGAGTACGTGCTGCTCGGCGGCGTCAACGACTCGCCGGAGGACGCCCGGGCGCTGGCGGCGCTGCTCGACCGGGCACTGGTCAAAGTCGACCTCATCGATGTCAACCCGATCCCAAGACGCGCCGAAGGCGCCACCGCACGGGTCGATGCCGAAGGCATCCATGGCGACGTGGGCCACTACCGCCGCTCGACGCCGCAGGCCCGCTCCGCCTTTCTCGACGCGCTGGCGCAGGCGCGCATGCCCTTTGCCATCCGCTACTCCGGAGGGCAGGACGTGGCCGCCGGCTGCGGGCAACTGGCCGCCGGACGGACGGCGGGCTCTTGCGGCGCCCGGATGTTATAAATCCGTGGCCGCGCGCCGCGGCGCCGAGTCGGGTGCAACGATGATCATCCTCAAGACGGTCGCCTTCGTGGTCGCCCTCTCGCTGGGGGCCAATGTCGCAGAAGCCCACGGCGGCGGCGGAGGCTCCGACACCGGGCTCATCATCTTCGACATCTTCGTCAACCTGCTCTCCCTCGGCCTCGAGGTGGCGGCCATCGAGAGCGCCACCGCGGCCACCGCGCCGCCCCCGCCGCCCATGGCCTACGAGCAGCAGCGCCTCCCCTCCCGCGACGAGGACCCGCCGCCCTCCTACTGGCGCGGCTCGCACCGCCGCTTCCAGTCCCGCGAGGGCCTCTTGGTCTCCGCGGGCATCGGCGGCGGCTCGATGTTCGTCTCGAACCAGAGCGCCGCCCGCACCGGCGCCTTCGACATCGACTTCCGGCTCGGCTACGGCTTCTCCGACCGCTTCCAGTTCTTCCTCGACGCCGACCTGGGCGCGGGCAGCTACGCCAACGGCGTCTACGGCCGGGACGACCTCGCCACCTGGACCGTCACCTTCCGCGGCCAGACGGTGCTGGTCGGCGACCGCGCCGGCAACGGCCTCAACCTGAACCTCGGCATCGGCCTGGGCGGCGTCACCCGCAACAGCGGCTACTCAGACCAGTCGTCGTCGCCCACCGGCCTGGCGCTGGCGGGCGGGCTCTCCTACGACGCGCGCATCACGCCCTGGTTTGCGCTCAGCCCCGAGTTCTTCTACACTTGGCACGAGATCCCGGCGGGCGGGCTGGGCCGCGACGTGGCCAGCGTCTACGGCCTGCGCATGAACTTCCTCTGGTACCTGCACTGAGGCCTTAGACCTTCCGGACGTTCGCCGCCTGCGGGCCCTTGGGTCCCTCGGTGGTTTCGAACTCCACTTTCTGACCTTCCGCCAGGCTGCGGAAACCTTCCATCTGGACCGCGGTGTGATGGACGAACACGTCCTTGCCGCCGCCGTCCGGAGTGATGAAGCCATAGCCTTTCGCGTCGTTGAACCACTTCACGGTACCAGCGCCCCCGGGTGCGCGCCCTTCCCGGCGGCGGCGTGCAGCTGGTGATGGGCCACCCGACGCTGACCTTGGTCCGCACCGCGACGCTCTCAGCCGAAGAAGTC
>JANXXR010000707.1 GCA_025350525.1 Deltaproteobacteria bacterium | reverse complement strand
GTTCTGCAGCCGGGTGATCAAGGTGCGGATGTTGTTCTCGCCCTCCTCGCCGCCCAGCACTTTTCGCAGGTTGCCGGTCATGTCCGAGATGTCGGTGGCGATCTTGTTGAGCGAGTTGAAGACCTCGTTCATGCCCGGCTGGCGGATGACGTTGGCGATCTGGTCGCCGTCCTTGAGGAGCGGCTGCGAAGGCGTGCCCGGGTGCACGTCGAGGAGGAAGTCGCCGAGGATGCTCTCGCTGCGCTTGGTGATGCTCGCGTCCTTGTGGAGCGCGAAATCGCTGCGGACCTTCATCCAGACTTTTGCGCGCGAGGTGGCCTGATCGAGCTCGACCAGATCGACCTGCCCGATGGGGATGCCGGCGATCTGCACCCGCGAGCGAACGCCCAGGCCGGTGGCGTCGTCGAAGACGGCGTAGACGCGGTAGGTGCTGTTGCGGCTGAAGACGTTGGAGCCGATGAGCAGAAGGCCGAAGCCGAAAGCCGCCGCCGCGGCAGCGACCACCAGACCGACGCGGATGGGAGTCCAGAAGGAGGGCACCGTCGTCGATCCTATGTCCGGGCGAACCAGGTAGCGAGAAATTGCCGGGTGAACGGCTCCTGCGACTTGCGCACGTGCGCCGGCGCGCCCTCTTCCACGATGCGGCCCTCGTTGATGACGGCGATGCGGTCGGCGATGTGGAAGGCCGAGCCGATGTCGTGGCTGATGACCACGCTGGTGACCTTGAGGCGCTCGCGGGCGTGGAGGATCATTTCGTCGACGCTCTCGGTGGTCAAGGGATCCAGGCCGGTGGTGGGCTCGTCGTAGAGCACGATCTTGGGGTCGCGGATGATGGCACGGGCGAGGCCGACGCGCTTGCGCATGCCGCCCGACAGTTCAGCCGGATACTTGCCCTCGACGTCGTGGAGATCGACCACCGCCAGCGTCTTCTTCACCTTCTCGGCGATCTCCTGCTCGCTCAGGTTCCCGTGCTCGCGGAGGGGAAAGGCGACGTTGTCGCCCACCGTCATCGAATCGAAGAGCGCGGCGCTCTGGAAGACCATGCCCATGCGCTCCCGGAAAGTGGAGAGCTCCTGGCGGCCCATGGTGGAGATGTCCTGGCCGTCGACGATGACGCGCCCCTGGTCGGGCCTGAAGAGGCCCATGATGTGCTTCATCAGGACGGTCTTGCCGCTGCCCGATCCGCCCAGCACCACCGTGGTCGTGCCCTCGGCCATCTGCAGCGAGACGCCCTTCAGGACCGGGAAGCCGTTGAAGCTCTTGTAGAGGTCCTGCACGTCGATCATCGGCGCCGTGGCTGCGGCGGCGGCTGCGGCGGGACTCATCCGCCGAGGCCCCCGGCCGCCTGCTGCGAGCCGCTCAGGGAGATGGCCGTGTAGATGTAGTCGATGAAGAAGATGGCGACGAGGCCGCCGACCACCGCCTGCGTCGTGGCGATGCCGACGCCGCGAGCGCCGCCTTCGGCGCGGTAGCCGCGGTAGCAGGCGATCAGCGTCACGACGAAGCCGATCACCACCGACTTGCCGAGGCCGCTGGTGAGATCCTTCACCTGCACCAGGCTCTGGATGCGGTTGAGGAACGTCCCGGGCGAGAGGTCCTTGGCCCAGACGGCGATGCCGTAGGCGCCGAAGAGGGCGATGGCGTTGAAGAGCATGGTGAGCATCGGCGCCGCCAGCGCCGCCGCCAGGATGCGGGGGACGACGAGGTAGTTGAGCGGATCGACCGCCATGGTCTCGAGCGCGTCGATCTGCTCGGTGACCCGCATGGTGCCGAGCTCGGTGGCCACCGCCGACCCGACCCGCGCCACCACCACGATGCAGGTGAAGATGGGCGCCAGTTCGCGCGCCAGCGACAGCTCGACGGTGGCGCCGGCGAGGCTCTGCGCGTTGAAGAGCGAGAAGGCGTAGACCGTCTGCAGCGCCAGCACCATGCCGGTGAAGAGGCCGGTGAGGCCGACCACGAACATGGAGCCCCAGGCCATGAACTCCAGCTGGGCGAAGAGCAGCCCCACGCGGTAGGGCGGGCGGAAGATGGCCAGGATCGACGAGCCGGTGAACATCGACAGCTCACCGAGAAATTCGAAGGGAGCGCGCAGCGGCTTGAGCCACTGTGGCGGAGCTTTGGACGGGGCGTCTGTCTGCTCGGCCATCGGACTGGCTTTCTACTCCGGGACCGCCCGCCGAGCGAGCATTCTTCACCAATTTCGGGGACACCATACGCAACTCGTGCCAACCTGCGACCTGGCACGGAGGAGTTGCGTATGGTGTCCCCGCAATTGGCGGCGGAGGCGTCCTGGCTGGAGATCGACGCCCGGGCCCTGCGGCACAACATCGGCGTCTTTCGCGAGGTCCTGGGCAAGGGCGCTCGCCTGGGCGCCGTGCTCAAGGGCAACGCCTACGGTCACGGGTTCGCCCAGGTGCTGCCGACGGTGCATGAGTGGTGCAACTCGATCTACCTGATCGACCCGCGCGAGGCCCTGGCGGTGCGCACCTACGAGCGCGTGAAGAGCGCGCCCGAGCGGCAGGTGCTGGTGCTGGGCGCCGTCGATCCGGAAGAAGCGGTGGCGCTTGCGCGGGCGGGCGTGGATCTGGTGCTCACCGACCCCGGCCAGGAGCGGCTGCTTCCGGCGCTGCGCAGCGCGGGGGCGCGAAAGCTGCGCGTCCACCTCCACCTCGACACCGGCCTTGGCCGCGAGGGGTTCACCGCCCGCGACTTCCCCGCCGGCGTGGCCTGGATCGCGGCGGGGCGCGACGTCCTCGACGTGGTGGGCGTGCTCTCGCACTTCGCCAACACCGAGGACGTCACCGAGCAGAACTACGCCAACCAGCAGCTCGACGCCTTCGACCGCGGCGTGGATCGGGTGCGCGACGCTCTCGAGTTGGACGCGCCGCTGGAGCAACACATCGCCGCCAGCGCGGCCGCCATGCTGCTTCCCAAGGCGCGCCTCGACGTGGTGCGCGCCGGGATCGCCCTCTACGGACTCTGGCCGTCCAGCGAGACGCGGCTGTCGGCGCGGGCGGTGCTGGGCAGCGTTCCGGAGCTGCGGCCGGCCCTCTCCTGGCGCTGCAGGAGCCAGCTCATCAAGTGGCTGCCCGCCGGAAGCTACGTCGGCTACGGCTGCACCTGGCGCTGCCCCGCCGAGACCCGCATCGCCGTGCTGCCGGTCGGCTACTACGACGGCTATCCGCGCCTGCTCTCGTCGAAGGCGCACGTGCTCGTCGGCGGCCAGCGCTGCCCGGTCCTGGGCCGCGTGATGATGAACCACCTGGTCATCGACGTCACCCACGCCGCCAAAGGCGATGCCCCGGTGACGGCCACGCTCCTGGGCCGCGACGGGGACGAGCAGCTCACCGCCGACCAGCTCGCCCTCTGGTCCGATACCATCAACTATGAAATCGTCACCAGGCTCGGCGCACATCTGCGGCGCACGCTCGCCTGACGTGTTATGCATCGGTTCCGATGCAAAAAAATGTTAAGGTTGGCGGCGACATCGATGCTTGGTGCACCCGCTGCAAGCTGGTTCTCGGACACACAACCCTCGCCATGGTCGGCACGCGCCCCGCGCGCGTCCGCTGCAACACCTGCCAGGGCGAGCACAACTTCAAGGCCGCCGCCGCCGAGCCGAAGAAGGGATCCTGGGAGCCCAAGGTCGACCGCGAGCGCCGCCTCGCCAAGCCAGTGGTCACCAGCTGGGAGGCGCTGCTCGCCAAGAAGGACGTCTCCCGCGCGCGCCGCTATTCGGTGAAGGAGCGGTTCGAGACCGACGACGTGCTCGACCACCCGACCTTCGGCATCGGCCTCGTGCAGGAGGTCAACGGCGACAAGATGCGCGTCGCCTTCAAGGCCGACACCAAGCTCCTGGTCCACGGCAAGGCGACGAGCTAGGAGCGCGTTGCCGTATTCGGCAACGCTCCTGTCCAGCGGCCAGGGCTCGGAGACGCCCGGCCGTCGGGCTAGCTCTCGCGGCGGCAGGCGCGCAGCAGGTCGAGGCAGCGCGCCATGTCGTCGGCCAGCGGCGATTCGATCTCCAGCCAGCCGCGCTTGGCCGGATGCGGAATCCGCAGCGAGGCCGCGTGGAGCGGCGTGCGTCCCAGCACCACGGTGTCGGGGTCGGGCGCGCCCTTCCACAGATCGCCGATGCGAATCCCCCGCTCTTCGCCGTAGCGCGGATCGACCGCCAGCGGATGCCCGACGGCGGCGAGGTGGACGCGGATCTGGTGCGTCCGGCCGGTGCGCGGAAGACAAGTACACAACGTATACGTTCCAAATCGCTCGCTGGCCTCGACGTCGGTGATCGCGGCCAGCGCGCCCTTCTCCGCGGCGCGGGCCACCCGCATGCCGTTGCGCCGGGTGGCCAGCAGCGGCAGGTCGATGTGCTGTCTGGGCCCCAGGTCGCCGCGCACCAGCGCGAGATAGGTCTTCTCGGCGCGCCGCCCCTCGAACGAGGCGTTGAGCGCCTTGTGCACGGCGCGGCCCAGGGCAAAGACCACCACTCCCGAAGTGTCGCGATCGAGCCGGTGGACGGCGAGTGCAGAGGGGGCGACGGCGCGGACCTCATCGATCAACGGCGTCGAGGTGTCGCCGCGGCCCGGGACGGTGAGCATTCCAGCGGGCTTGTCGGCGGCGAGGACGTGATCATCGCGGTAGAGAATTCGCACGCTGCGCGCAGCTATACCAGCACTTGCAGCGTCCCTGCTCCACCGCCGTAGTAGGCTGCCTGCGCGTGCCCTTCGTCCTCGCTCTACTCCTCGCCGGCCCCCTCGGCCTGCGCACGCAAGGGCCGCTGCGCGAGCTCTTCCTCGACGTGACGGGCGCCGACGCGCGGCCCATCGACCGCCCCGAGCTCGACGTGCGCTGGTCGATGGCCAACACCTGGAACGAGCTGATGACGCTCCAGCGCGGGCAGAGCTTCGCCTTCCAGGAGCTGGACGATCAGGCCGACTCGCTCTCGGTGGCCCTCAAGATCCCCTGGCGGCGCCGCGCCTGGACCTCCCTCGAGTGGAAGCTGACGGAGCACTGGGGCGGCTGGTCCGACCGGCCCATCGAGGCGTGGCACTCGCTCATCGGGTCCTTCAACTACCAGCGCGCGATGTCCCCGCGCAACCGCGTGCGGCTGCTTTACGAGGGCGACGGCGGGCGGGCCTTCGCCATCGATTCGCCGACGCTGGCGCCGGGCGACGCGACGGTGCGCACGCAGGTGGCGGTCCTCGAGGGCGAGGTGGCGGTGGCGGCGCGCTTCGATCTCAAGCTCCCCATCGGCTCGCTCTCTGCCGCCGGAGGTTCGGGCGGAATCGATGCCGGCGCGGGCGTGGTGGCCACCTGGCCCTTTGCCTCCTGGGGGACGCTGCACGCGCTGGTGGCGATGAGCCGCTTCTCGCCGCTCTCTGCGCCGACCTTGCTGCAGCCCAAGGACTGGCACTTCACTTTCGAAGCGTCGCTCGAGGCGCGCATCGGCGAGACGGTGGTGCTGCTGGAGGACCGCGTTCTCTCGCCGCTGCTCGCGCCCGGCTGGGAGCGGCTGCCTTCCGGAGTGGGCGGCGACGACGCGCTCCTCTCCTCCGGGCTCTACGCCGGCTTCCGCTCGCACAACCAGATCAGCGCCGGAGTCCGCCGCGGGCGCTTCTCCTTCTGGATGAGCGAGGACTTCACGCCCGGCTCCAACCCGCACAGCGTGCAGCAGTGGCTCTGGGTCTCGAACGCGCCCGACATCGTGCTGGGCCTCGCTTTCACCCAGCCGCTCTAGAAATGCCAAGGGCCGGACCAGGGGCCTTCAGGCGAATTCTTCCAGCTGCCGCACTTCCGTAGGGCAGAGGCCGGCGAGCGCACGCCGCGCGACCTCGGCCTCTCCCACCACCACCAGCTGCGCGCCGGGCCGCGCGGGCGACAGCTCGGCGGCGATGGCCTTCGCCTGCTCCGCCGTCACCGCCAGGACGCGGCTGCGGTACTTGGCCAGGTGATCGAGCCCGACGCCGTCGAGGAGCGCGTCGGCGATCTGCTCCGCCAGCGCCTCGTGCGACTCCAGCCCCAGCGGAAAGAGCCCGGCCAGGTAGCTGCGCGCCTTGTCGAGGGAATCCTCGGAGGGCCCGTCGGCCGCGTAGCCGCGCATCTTCTCCAGCGCGACGTCGATCAGCTCCCGCAGCGTCTCGTTCTTGGTGAAGCTGGAGAAGATCGAGAGGCCGGCCCGGCGGTTCATGTGCAGCCGCGTCGAGACCGAATAGGAGAGCCCGCGGTCGACCCGGATGGCGTCCACCAGGAGCGAAGTGAAGCCGCCGCCCAGCGCGGTGTTCATCGCCACCGCCTCGGCGTAGCGCGGCGTCGTGCGCGGCAGGCCGGGCGAGACGATGCGCACCTGCGCCTGGGTGGCGTCGGGCTTGTGGATGATCACCGCGCGCAGGCCGTCGCCGGGCGGCAGCGCCGAGAACTGCAGCTGCAGCCGCTGCGCCGGGCCGGGCCACGATCCTTGCCACTGCGCGAGCTTCTCCCGCAAGAGCGCCAGCAGCTGGTTGGGCTCGTCCTTCCCCACCACCGCGAAGAGCGCGCCGCTCTGCTGGTAGCGGGTCGCGTGAAAGCCGCGCGGATCCTCGGCGCTGAAGCTCTCGACGTCGCGCCTGAAGCCCGCGCCCGGATGCGCGTAGGGATGCCCCGGCCCGTAGCCGAGCGTGACCACCGCCCGCGCCGCGACGCTGCTGGGCTCGTCGAGGTCGCTCTGCAGCGCCGCCACCGTGCGCCGCCGCGCCGCGCTCACCTCGCTCTCCTCGAAGGCGGGCTCGAGGGCCACTTCCAAAAGCGCGTCGAGGGCCCGCCCGGCCAGCTCGGCCGGCACCGTCAGCGCCAGCGCCGCCTCCTCCATCGAGGCGTCGGCGTAGAGCTGGGCGCCCATCGACTCGATGAGATCGTCCACGTCCTGCGCCGGCCGCCTGCGCGTGCCGCGGCGAAGCAGGTCCACCGTGAACTGCGCCAGCCCCGACTTGCCGCGGGGATCCTCGCAGGCGCCCGCGGGCAGCGAGAGCCGCGCGTGGAAGAGCGGCAGCCCGCGCTTCTGGATGGCGAGCAGGGTCAGCCCCGAGGGCAGCTTCTCGATGGCGTGCGGCGGCAGCGCCAGGTCTTTGCTCATGACTCCACCTCGCCGGGGATGAGCGTGACCACGTTGCGGCGGTGCGGAGCAAAGGTCTTCTGCGCGACGCGCTTCAGGTCGGCAGCGGTGATGCTGGAGTAGCGATCGCCCAGGTCGAGCATCGCCCGCCAGGTGCCCAGCATCATCTCCATCTGCCCGATGGTGTGGGCGCGGCCGTTCGAGGTGGAGAGCCCGCGCAGGAGCTGCGCCCGGACCAGGTTCTTGGCGCGGTCCAGCTCTTTTGGCGACAGCTCCTCGTCGCAGAAGCGCGAGAGCTCGGCAAAGAGCGAGCTCTCGGCCCGCAGCGGATCGACGCCCGGGTTCAGCTTGAGCGAGACCTCGAAGAGCCCCGGGTCCATCCGCCAGCCGAAGAAGACGCCCGCGTCCACGCACAGCTCCTGCTGGTAGACCAGCGCCCGCTTCAGCCGCGCGCCCTCGCCCGACGAGAGCGCCGTCTCGATCAGGTCGAGCACCAGCGAGTCGGGGTCCTGGCCGCCCGGTCCGCGAAAGCCCACCAGCACCGCCGGCGCCTGCGACGGATAGCGGATGACCGCGCGCCGCTCGCCCTTCTGCGGCGGCTCGCCCACGGCCACGGTGGGCAGCGGCTCGCCGGTGGGAACGGGAGCGTAGAGCTGCTCGATCAGGCCCAGCGCCTTCTGGCTGTCGAAGTCGCCCACCAGCACCAGCGTGCAGTTGTTGGGCGCGTAGTAGGTGCGGAAGTACTTCTCGCAGTCCTGCCGGGTGATGGCGTCGATGTCGGTCATCCAGCCGATCACCGGCCAGCGATAAGGATGCGCGAGGAAGGCCAGGGCGCCCATGGCCTCGTCCATCATCCCGTCGATGTCGTTGTCGGTGCGGAAGCGCCGCTCTTCCTTGACCACCTCGCGCTCCCGAGCGAGCGAGTTGTCGTCGATGGTGAGCGAGGCCATGCGGTCCGACTCGAGGTCGAGCACCAGCGGCAGCGCGTCGGAAGCGAAGTCCTCGTAGTACGCGGTCAGGTCATTGGAGGTGTACGCGTTGGAACTGCCGCCCGCCGACTCGAGCCGGCGGTCGAACTCCTTGGGCCCGTACTTGCGCGAGCCGTTGAACATCATGTGCTCGAAGAGGTGGCTGATGCCGGTGATGCCGGGCCGCTCGTTGCGCGAGCCCACCCGGAAGAAGCTGTACAAGGTCGCGACCGGCAGCGCGTTGTCGCGGAGCAGCCGGATCTGCAGGCCGTTGGGGAGCGCGTGCTCCTCGACGGGGAAGTCCTTCGGGTCGAGCGCCATCCCGCCGATGTATCAGCCCTCGTCGTCCTCGGCCACTGGCTTCATGAGGAGCTGCTCGGCTGGGGTGAGGAGCTTCTTCTTGCTGTTGCACGCCTTGCAGGCGGGGACGAGGTTGCCTTTCGAGCTTCGCCCGCCCCGCGCCACCGGGACCACGTGGTCCATGGTCAGCTCGCGCGGCGGGAAGCGCTGGTCGCAGTAGGCGCAGAGGCCCTTCTGCACCCGGCGCTGCCACCAGGCGGTCTTGCGCAGAGCCCGCGCTTTCTCACGCTCCCGCGCCGCCTGCGCCGGATCGACGTCGAGGTGAAACCAGTCTTCCATTTGCGAACCCTTGTAACCGAGTGGGCTCCCGCCTTCCATTGTGGGAACCAGTTTTCCCACGCCTTCACGCCTGAAGCCTGAGGTCTCGGACCGGGGCCTCGGACCCGGGCCTCAGGCACACGGGCCTACCGCTTGCCCGCCTGCCCGTACCTTGGCACGGAGCGTGTAAAAGCTCCTGCCGGGCGGGGGTGGCTCATGCGGCGGATCTTGTCAGCGGCGGCGGTGGCGGTGCTGGGCGGCGTCGTGGGCTGTGGCCAGGGCTCGGCGGTGCGGCAGGTCGGCGGACTGCTCACGCTCTCGCCGGCGGCAGTGGAGTTCGGCGACGTGGCGCTGGGCAGGGAAGCCACCATCGCGGTCTCGCTGCAGAACGACGGCATCGTGCCGCTGACCATCACGCAGATCAGCCAGCTCGACGGGGCGCCCTTCGAGGTGACCGGCCTCCCGGTGACGCTGGTCGCGGGCGGGCAGGCCCGGGTGACGGTCCGCTACCGCCCGCCGGAGTTGGGCACCCACCAGCACAGCCTGCAGCTCCAGACCGACGCGCCCGAGGCCCCGTCGGCCAGCCTCGACATCCACGGCCACGCGGTGCGCGGCCTCGCCACGCTCTCGAGCGACACCTTCGACTTCGGCGACGTGGTGGTGGGCGAGCGCAGCGCGCAGTCGTTCTCGCTCAGCAACAACGACGGCCACGCCGTCACCTCGGTGCGCATCGAGCTGCCCGCGGGCGGCGACGCCACCGCCTTCGCGGTCAAGCCGCCCGGCGATTCGCCGCTCAAGCCGGAGCAGACCATGCTGGTGACCATCGACTTCACGCCCGGACGGCTGGGCGACTTCACGGCGGTGGTGCCGGTGACGCCCTGCCCCACCTGCTCGCCGCGCAACCTCTCGCTCTCGGGGCGCGGCGTCACCCGGCTGCTCGAGGTGCAGCCCGCAGCCATCGACTTCGGCGAGGTGCTGCTCGGCGCCGACCAGGGCCGGCCCATCACGGTGACCAACCTGAGCCGCTCGCCCTTGACGGTGCAGGCGCCCGCCGGCGCCGACGGCGAGATCGACCTGCTGCTCGACGGCGCGACTTACCCGATGGTCTTCCAGCCCGGCCAGGTGGTCAAAGGCGTCGCGCACTACCGGCCGCACACGCTGGGCAACAAGGCGGGGCAGCTCTCGCTGACCGCGTCCGACGGCGCTCCCGGCTCGCTCGCGGTGCACGGCCTCGGCATCGGCGCGGTGCTGCAGGCCGCGCCCTCCCGCATCGTGGTGGGCCCCACCGCCATCGGCACCGCGCGGTCCGGCACCCTGAGCCTCACCAACGTCGGCCTCGACCCGCATCAGGTGGCGCCGCTCTCGATCAAAATCTTAACGCTGCAGTCGTCGGATTCGGCGTGGTCCCTGGAGACGCCCGCGCCCATCGCCGTGGGCGAGCCCTCTGGCAGCGCTGCCGTGACCGTGACCTTCCGGCCCACGCAGGCGGGCGCCTCGCAGGCGCTCCTGCTCATCGACTCCAATGACGGCCTCCATCCCCAGGTGCAGATTCCCCTGGTGTCGCTGGGCCGGCTGCTCGCGCCCTGTACGCTCAACGTGCAGCCCGGCCCCACCCTCGACTTCGGCGCGACGCCGCTCAACGCGCCCACGGTGCAGGGCTTCGAGTTGACCAACACCACCGCCGACGACTGCATCATCGGCGACCCCGTGCTCAGCTCGGCGGATCAGGCCTTCCGCTGGCCGGGCGGCGTCGCGCCCTCGGGCCGGATGCTGCCGCCGGGCGGGCGCATGTCGATCCGCGCCGAGCTTCTGGCGCAGGCGGCGCAGCCCTACAGCGCCGCGATCCGCTTCTACCTCTCGAACTCTGCCGCTCCCTCCATGACCGTGGGCCTGCGCGGCCAAGGCGACAACAGCTGCTTCTTCGTCACGCCGGGCACGGTGGACTTCGGCGCCACCACGCTGGGCTGCGGCATCGGCGCGCAGAGCGCCTACGCGGTCAACCACTGCGCCTATCCGGTCGCCGTCACCCAGGTGATCACCTCCGGCGCGCCCTTCTCCGCGCGGCAGGCGCCCTTCACGGTTTTGCCGCAGAGCGCGGTGGCCATCCCGGTGAACTACGCGCCGGCCTCTGTGGGCGACGACGTCGGCGCGCTCTTCGTCACCAGCTCGCAGGAGCCGGGGGCGCGGCGGGTCGGCCTCACCGGCGGGACCCAGGACGCCGCACCGGTGGTGGACCAGTGGGACCAGTCCACGCCCAAGGTCGACCTGCTCATGGTCATCGACAACTCGGGCTCGATGGCCGAGGAGCAGCGCGCGCTGGCCGGAGCCCTCGACCACCTCTGGAACCGCATCGCCCTCGCCAACGCCGACTTCCACATCGCCGTCACCACCACCGGCATGGACCCGTATACCGCCGGCTGGTCGGAGTGCCCCGGCGGCGCGGCAGGCGGCGAAGGCGGCCGCTTCTTCCCGGTGGACAACTCGCACCCGCGCCTGCTCACGCCGCAGACGCCGGACGTGAAGAACGCGCTCTTCCGGAACATGAACGTCGGGCTTTGCCACTGGAAGGAGCAGTTCACCGAGCCGGTGGTGGCCGCGCTGACCAACCCGCTCATCAGCGCCTCCAAGGCGCCCGGGACGCCCTGGCCCTCGGACGGCAACGCCGGCTTCTTGCGCGACGACGCACGGCTGGCGCTCCTCGCCGTCAGCGACGCCGACGACGACATCGACGTGGCCAACCCGCCGCCGGTCTCGTACCTGGTCGACAAGCTGCGGGCGGTCAAGCACGGCTCGCTCGACCTGGTGTCGTTCGCAGCCCTCACCGCCACCGAGCCCTGCAGCACCGTCGAGGCGGTGGGCACGCGCTACATGGAGATCGCGCGGCAGCTCAACGGGCAGATCTTCGACATCTGCAAGCTCGACAGCTTCGGGCCCATGCTGGACAGCGCGCTGAACGGCCTGCTCCAGCCGCTCTCCAGCTTCCCGCTCTCGTCGCACCCAAGGGATCCGGCGGCGATGATCGTCACCGTCAACGGCGCCGCGGTGACCGGCTGGACCTACGATGCCACCGGCAACCGCCTCGTCTTCGCGCCCGCCGCGGTGCCGGCGCCGGGCTCGCACATCGCCGCGAAGTACGAGCCCGCCTGCCCTTAGGCCCCGGCCGCTATTGGACGGCGCCGTTGATCCAGAGCTGGATGCAGGCCACCTCGTCGGGCCCGAGCGGGGGCGCGCCGAGCGGCATCTGGAAGTTGAAAGGCGGCGTGTCGCCGAGCTTGGTGAGCAGCACGCTCGACTGCGGTTGCAGCGGATCGATGAGCAGGCCGGGCCCTCCGGAAGCGCGCTTGGCGACCAGGCGCCGCGGCATTCCCGCCGACTGCAGGTCAAGGCCGCCCTGCTGCGACTGCGCCGAGTGGCAGGCCGAAGTGGAGCAGGACGGCACGAAGATGGCGGCCACCGGATCGCAGCCGCCGTCGCCCGCGGCCGCGGTGCCGCCGTCGCCGCCGCCGTCGAGGTAGGCGAAGCGCTGCGGGCCGTCCAAGGCGCCCGCGCAGCCGGAGAGGAGCAGCGCGCTAGAGGCGATAGCCCAGCGCGAGGCTGGCCGAGGCCACCTCATCGATTGCTCCTCCGGCGATGTACGGGTCGTGGGGCTGCGGGTGCAGCGCATAGAAGAAGCGCAGGTAGCGGACGGCGGCGCGGAGCCAGAATTTTCCCAGCGCCGTCTCGGCGTGCAGCCCGGCCTCGACGCCGCCGCTCGAGGCGCGCGGGAAGGCGCCGCCGATTTTGTCCTGCCTCGCGGGCGCCAAATACGCCACTCCAAAGGCGAGGACGATGGGGCCGAGCGGCAGCCGCGCGTCGAGGCC
>JANXXR010000691.1 GCA_025350525.1 Deltaproteobacteria bacterium | reverse complement strand
TTCACGCGGCCGCCCACCTACGCGACGCTCGCTGGACGCCCCCCACTATCCCTCGTGGCTGCCTGAGCGAAGCGGATACCTAGACAAGGTAGACACAAAGCCAAGGCTGTCAACCAGGTCCCGCCCGCCTGCAGCCCGCGCGAGTTCGCGGCCGCTCCGGCGCTCGGACGTTGCCGCGGACGGCGGCCCGCACCTAGAGTGGCGCCCTTTCCCGGAGCCCGCGCATGCCCCATCGCCGTCTTGCCCCAGTCCTGATCGCGCTCTTCGCCTGCGCAGCCGCGCGCCCACCGCCGTCCCGGCCCGGCACCTACGCGGACCTGGTCGCGCTCTTCGCCGAGTGGCGCGCCTTCCAGAAGCCGCAACTTCGCGACGGCGTCCCCGACTACACGGCCGCCGCCATGAGCGCGCAGCACCGCGCGCTCGCCGCCTGGCAAGAGCGGCTGCTCGCGCTCGAGCCGGGCGGGTGGCCCATCGCGCAGCAGGTGGATTTCCACATCGTTCGCGCCGAGATGAACGGCCTCGACTTCGACCACCGCGTGCTGCAGCCGTGGGCGAAGAACCCGGCCTTCTACGTCACCGTCTTCGACGAGCAGAGCGACCAGCCGGCGCGCGAGGGGCCCTTCGCGCTGGGCGCCGTCGAGCTGTGGAAATACCGGACGCCGCTCGACGCCGCCGCGGCAGCGGAGATCGCCGCCGGGCTGCGGCCCATCCCCGCGCTGCTGCAGCAGGCGCGCACCAACCTCACCGGCGACGGGCGCGACCTGTGGAGCTTCGGCATCCGGGCGGTGAAGCAGGAGCGCGAGATCCTCGCGCAGCTGGCCGGCAAGGCCAAGGACCAGCCCGCGCTGTTGGAGGCAGCGCAGCGCGCGCTGTTGGCCACCGACGGCTATCTGCGCTGGCTCGAGGAGCAGGCGCCGTCGAAGAACGGTCCCTCCGGCGTCGGCGGCGCCAACTACGACTGGTACCTGGCCAACGTGCAATTGCTCCCCTACACCTGGGCCGACGAGCTGGCGCTGGTGCAGCGCGAGCTGGCGCGGGCCAAGTCGGCCCTGGCGCAGGAGGAGCAGAAGAACCGCGGCTTGCCGGAGCCCGCACCGGTGGCGAGCGCCGCTGAATACCAGCAGCGCTTCAATGCCGGCGTCACCGAGTATATGGAATTTCTCAAGGTGCACGAGGTGCTGACCATTCTTCCCGATATGGACCCGGCCTTGCGCGACCATATCGGCTCCTATACCGAGAAGCGGCCGCTCGAGTTCTTTGCCGAGGCCGACTACCGCGACCCGGAGCTGATGCGGACCCACGGCTACCACTGGATCGACCTGGCGCGGATGCGCGACGACCCGCACCAAAGCCCCATCCGCCGCGGCCCCCTGCTCTACAACCTCTTCAACACCCGCACCGAAGGCTTTGCCACGGCGATGGAGGAATTGATGATGAACGCGGGGATGTGCGAGGCGCGGCCGCGGTCGCGCGAGCTCATCTTCGTGCTGCTGGCGCAGCGGGGCGCGCGGGCGCTGGGCGAATTGCATATGCACCAAGGCACCCGCTCCCTCGAGGAGGCGGCCCGCGACACCTCGGCGCTGACGCCGCGGGGCTGGCTGCGGACCTCGGGCGCGACGCTCTGGTTCGAGCAGCACCTCTTCCTCCAGCAGCCCGGCTACGGGACCAGCTATGTGATCGGGAAGGCGGAGATCGACAAGCTCATCGCCGCGCGGGCCGCGCAGCTGGGAAAGGACTTCACGCTGCGCCGCTTCATGGACGAGAAGGACGCGGCCGGGCTGATTCCCGTCTCGCTGTTGCGCTGGGAGCTGACCGGGAACAGCGACGAGGTCCCGGGCGTGGGGTGGCCGCGTCGGCACTAGCGATCGCACTGAGCGCTTGCCTGCTTTGTTGGAGATCGGTCGGACGGCGCGTTGCTTGCAGAGAGGGCGAGCAACTCTCCTAAAGGCAGGCCTCGGATGACGTCCCAAAGCAAGCTCGGATCTCTTTCCGCATCATTGCTGGTCCTGCTCGGCTGCGGCAACGGAGGCTTCTCCCGGGCCGTGCCGCGCGGCACCGTCCTCACCGCGCCCTCGCTGGGCACGGCGGCGGCCTTCTCGGTCCTCGGCGGCCAGACGGTCACCAACACCGGCCCCACCACCTTGAGCGGCGACCTGGGCGTGAGCCCCGGCACCGCCATCACTGGCTTTCCGCCCGGGATCGCGACCGGCTCGACCCACGCGGCCGACGCCGTCGCGGCGCAAGCCCAGAGCGATGTCACCACCAGCTACGACGCGCTGGCCGGCCTGCCCTGCACCGCCAACCCCACCGGGCAGGACCTGGGCGGGATGACGCTGACCCCCGGAGTCTATTGCTTCAGCTCCGAGGCCATCCTCACCGGCACCCTGGTGCTGGACGCGAGGCTCGAGGCCAACGCGGCATTTGTTTTCCAGATCGTGAGCAAACTGACGACCGCGAGCGCCGCCTCGATTCGCCTGATCAACGGCGCCAGCCCCTGCAACGTCTACTGGCAAGTGGGAAGCTCGGCGACCATCGGCACCGCCGCCTCCTTCAGCGGAAACATCCTCGCCTTGACCAGCATCGCGCTGCAGACCGGCGCGAGCCTCACCGGCCGCGCGCTGGCCCGCAACGGCGCGGTCACCCTGGACAACAACCTGATCCGCAGCGGCACCTGCACGGCGGCGGAAGGCGGCGGCGGATCGGACGGCGGCGTGGCCACGCTCTCGTGCTGCTTCGGCGCGGTGGAGTGCAACGGCTCCTGCGTCGACCTCAAGACCAACGCCAACGACTGCGGCGCCTGCGGCAAGCACTGCGCGGTCAACCAGGTGTGCAGCGCCGGCGCCTGCACCGCCTGTCCGCAGAACAGCGCGCAGTGCGCCGAGCAGTGCGCGGATCTGAAGTCGGATCCGTTCAACTGCGGCGCCTGCGGCAAGGTCTGCGCGGCCAGCCAGTCCTGCACCGCGGGAGTCTGCGGCGCCTGCGAGGCGACCGTCTGCGCCAACACCTGCGTGCAGACCATGAGCGACCACGCCAACTGCGGCGCCTGCGGCAACGCCTGCGCTGCCGACCAGTGCTGCAACGGCGGCGTCTGCGGCACCACCGGACCGATGGGCTTCTGCAAGCTGCACTGATTCCACGCTGCCGCCCACGCCGCCTACCACGGCGTGGCGGCAGGGTGCATGGCCAGCCGGGCAATCGAGCCCGGAAGGAGAATCCCATGCGCCTCACCGCCGCCGTCGCCTTCGCCGCCCTCCTCGCCACCGCCGCTTTCGCCGCGGGCAACAAGGGCAAGTACCTCCTGGTCGCGCCGCACACCGCCGAGCAGTGCCTCGCCGCGCTCGACGACGTCGACCAGAACGGCAAGGGCGTCCTCAAGAAGATGGACTGGGGCTGCGCCGCCGGGGACCACACCGGCTACCTCACCGTCGAGGCCGACGACGAGAAGTCGGCGCTCTCCGCCCTGCCGGAGAAGACCCGGGCCGGCGCCCATGCCGTCAAGCTGGTCAAATTCAGCCCGGAGCAGATCCGCCAGTTCCACGCCGGAAAGTGATCGGCCCGGGCGTGATAGATCTGCTGCCGGAGGCGCCGATGAAGAGGCGCACGGCGCGGGCGGGGGCCCCGGAACCACTCACCCTGAGGGTCCTTGGATCCGTCAGCATCGAGAGGGGCGGCGCGAGGCTCGAGCTTCCGCCGTCGAAGAAGACGCGTGCGCTGCTCGGCTACCTCCTGGTCGAGCAGCGGGCGCAGACCCGCGAGCAGCTCTGCGCGCTCTTCTGGGATCTGCCCGACGACCCGCGCGCCGCCGTAGTCGAGCTGCTCCTGCTCCCGGCCGGC
>JANXXR010000612.1 GCA_025350525.1 Deltaproteobacteria bacterium | reverse complement strand
CGAGCAGTGCGGACGATCCGATCTCCGGCCCGATCCAGCGGCGCGTCTCGTTCATCGTGAGGTCCGTGGAGAGCCCCGAGACGGCGCTGATGCGCAGGAGATTGGTCGGCTCCCACTGTGCCGAGAGATCGGCATGGCGCGCGGCGCCGCCGAGGCGGACGTTGGCGGGGCCGTCGAGCTCGGGGATGGAAAGTCCTTCGTACCTGAACCCGCCGGTGAAGGAGAGCTGATCCGACGCCAGGAGATTTCCGTCGATCCGCACCGCGTCGAGCGAGCTCGTCGAGTGACTGCCGGGCGCAGCGAGGAAGAGATTGGTAGCGCCGACGCGCACGTTCGCGGCGGCGTCGAACCGCTTGGTCAGCCAGAGCTGCACCAGCGCTTCACCTTCCACCCGCTTGCCGAGCGCCGCGGTGTTGACGAAGGCGATCCGCGCCTCGTGGCGGAACAGGCGCAGCGCACTCGCTGCATCGCCCGCGTGCTGCCCCGCCCAGTACGCGCCGAAGGTGCCGTGCTGCAGCGAAGGCGAGAGCGTCACGTCGTCAGGGACCGCTCCGCCGAAGACGCCCGCCTCGCTGCCGGGGCCGGTGCGCCATCCCGCCTGCGCGCCGTCGAGGATCACCTGCCCCGGCATGAAGCGGGGGCGAACGCGGCCGACCGACAGCGCCGGCCCGCTGTCGAGCGGGTTTCGCGAGATGGCCGCGTTCCAGACGTAGAGCTGGGTCGGGTCGTCGGGCCGGAAGCTGATCGGACCCGAGCGAAGCGACCAGCGGCGCGCGCTCATCTCCAAATCCAGCGCGAAGCCTTTGCCGAGCCGCGCATCGCGCAGGTTGACGTCGGCCCGCTCCTGGTGCCAGGGGCCGGCGCCTGTCGCCGACCAGGTCGCGTGCGCGACCACCACCTCGGCCCGCAAGGGCGGCGCGAGATCATTGACGCCGTGGTGGAAGTCTACCTTCTCCCAGGCGGCCGAGACGACCGCGGCCTTGCGCTGCGCGATCACCCCGACCGGCTCCGGCGGAGCAAGCCGCTGCACCGGCGCCGCAGGCAGCGACGGCGGCGGCGACACGGCGAAGGTTTCACCGGCGACCCCGCTGCCCGCGCAGGTGGCCTGGGTCTCCGCCGCCGACTCGACCGTGCACGCGCCGGCAGCCCTGCCGTCGCGCCGCAGCTGCAGCACCTGTCCGGGAGCGAGCCCGTCACGGGTCCCGGCGTCGAGATAGAGCCTGCGCTGGGTCGCGTAGAGGACCGTGCCACTGCGGCGTCCTTGCGGCGCAGGGGCCGCGGCGATCGCCGCCAGCAAGCAAGCCGTCGCGATCACGGGCGCACCCCTTTCATACGCGAGCGGGCCCCCGTGCCCGGCACGAACGAGTGGCACTCGTAGCACTTCCTGTCCTTGCACTGGAACCCGCCGACCTTCGCGTGGGTCCCCTGCACCGCCGAGCACGCGTGGCACTGGATGCACGAGAAGTTGGAGCCGCTACAGGTACCGATCACCGCGGCGGTGACGAGCGTGGTGTGGCACCCCAGACAGGAGATGCCGGAGTGCGGCCCGCTTTCGATCTGGAAGCAGGCGCGGTGCGCGGCGAACAGCGCTCCCTTGAAGCGCGAGGGGAAATGACAGCTCTTGCAATCGGTGCCGAATCCGGCGCGCGCGTGATCGATGCTGGTGCCCGCGGTCCGCGCGTAGTCTTGCTGGTGGCAGGCGTAGCAGTCGAGCGTGGCGCGGGTGAAGCGCCGATCGCGCTGCTCGAGGTGACACTCCTCGCAGGGGAGGGCCGCGTGACGGCCGGTGAGCGGGAAGTTGGTGCGCTGGTGCGCGTTCGCGTCGAAGCGGCTGGACCAGTCGCGCGGGTCGTGGCAGCTGGCGCACCGCGAGCCGAACTCGCCGGTGTGCACGTCCTGATGGCAGGCCGAGCACGCGGTGGCGACCGGCGTATTGAAATCGCTCGAGCGGTGGCACGCGCTGCAGGAGGCGGCCAGGTGCTTGCCTTCGAGTGGAAAGCCGGTCTTGCTGTGATCGAAGGTCACCTGGCGCCAGCTCGAGGTGGTGTGGCATGCGGCGCAACGGGTGTCGGTGGCAGCGTGGGCCGCGGCCGAGCGAGGGGCGGCCGGCGCCGCTGCGACGAGAGCGACGAGAGCGACGAGAAGGATCATTTCGCTAACTCCCGGAACGCGCCGCGGTGGACGTCGACGTGGCAGCCTGCGCAGGTCTGCGGAACGCCGAGGTACTGGGTTAGCAAGATTCCCTGCGCCTCCACCTGGCGGTGGCAGCCGGAGCAGGCGACCTGCGCGTGCTTGCCGTCCAGCTCGAAGGAGGTGAAGGGCGGCTTGTGGACGAAGCTGGTGCCCTTCCAGTCGGTGGTTCCGTGGCACGCGGTGCAGTCGGAGCGCGCGGCCCCCTTCGCGAACTGGCCGGCGTGCGGATCGGCATGGCAGCCGGAGCAGGCGACGTCGAGCGGCTTGTAGCGGACCAGGTCTGCGGCCGCGGTGTGGCAGCCGGCGCAGGCCACCTTCGCGTGCGCGCCGGTCAGCGCGAACCGCGACTCGCGATCGTGATCGAACCGGACCGCGTGGAACGACTTGACCTCGTGGCAGTCCCCGCAGCCGCTCTTCTGCACGCGCGCCGTGAACTGGCCGGCGTGCGGGTCGGAGTGGCAACTGTCGCAGCGCCCCGCGGGCGCGCGCGGATGGAACTGCGTCAGGCTGACCCGATCGCTGCGGCGGCGCGACGCGACCCAGTCCCGCACCTCCGAGGCCTTGGCCGCGAGCTTCGGTTCGGACTTGTGACAGGCGGAGCAGGCGACGACCGCGTGCGCGCCGTCGAGCGGGTAGGTGCGGTGAGCGGACGGGTCGTAGCGGGCGGGCAAAAACCTCTGGAGATCGTGGCATCCATCGCACGCCTGCGGAGGCGATCCGAGCTGCCCCAGGTGCGCGTCCACGTGGCAGGCGTTGCAGGTGTCGAATCGGAGCCCCTTGAACTTGGCCCTCACGCCGGGGAAGGGCCCGTGACAATTCCTGCAGGCGACCTCGAGGTGCGCGCCGCGCAGCGGGTAGCGCGTTTTTTCGTGGAACGCACGCTCGCCCGAGGCGCCCCTCACTTCCTTCCAGCCGTCCTCGACGTGGCAGCTGGTGCAGTCGGCGCCAAGGCGCCCGTCGTGCGGATCCTTGTGGCAATCGACGCAGCTCGCGTGGACGACGGGCTTGAAGCGCGCGAACACCTCCGACTTCGGCTGGGCCGGCGACTCCTTGTGGGCGTCGGCGTCCATCGTCCGGGCGTGGCACTTGAGGCACTCGACCGACGCGTGCTTGCCCTTCAGCGGGAAGTCGGTCTTCGCGTGGCTGAACCCGGGCGCCGGCTTCCATTCGTTCTGGTTGTGGCAGGTGGTGCAGGCGCCGGCGAGCTGCCCGCGGTGCTCGTCGAAGTGGCACTGCGCGCACTGCGTGCCGAGGCCGAGGAAGGTGTCGTTCCGCGCCGGATGCTCGGAGATGAGCGCGCGGATGCTGCCGTCCACGATCAGCTTCTTCACGTGGCACGCGCTGCAGTCGAGCTTCGCGTGCTTGCCCTGGAGGAGGTAGCCCGTCTTGCGGTGATCGAAGCTCTTCCGGTCGGACGGCCACTCCACGAGACCGTAGTCGCGGCCCTGGTGATCGTGGTGGCACTGGTTGCACGAGAGCTCCGCCGGGGTCATGCGCCCGTGGAACCCCTGCTTCTTTGCCACGCGATCCTTGATCTCGGTGTGGCAGTCGAGGCACCGCTGGTCGCTGACCTGGCCGCCCTTCACGTGGCACTTGATGCAGTTCGCGACTCCTTCGAGGTTTGCGTGGCCCTTCGCCAGCGGACCGGGCGAGAGCAGATCGGCCCGTGCGCCGCTTCCGAGGACCAGCAGCGCCGCGATCGCCCAGCGCCGGCTCAAAAGATCCACCGGTAGCCGAAGTAGAGCGAGACGAGGATGTGGGCGGTGATGGTGAAGACGAGGAAGACCGCGAGCGCGCCGTGGAACAGGCGCCAGCCGCGCAGCAGCCGCTTGAGGTTGTCGTAGAACGCGACCTGGACGCGCATCTTCTCGAGCACGCGGTAGCCCCGCTTGAACTCGGCAAAGTCCGCGGGATCGTCGAAGTGAAACCGGGCGCGAAACATCCGGAAGCGATCGCGGACTCTCAGGAAGGGAAGGCGGAGGAGCATCACTATCAGGGATCCCGGCCTGGCGGGCTTCGCGGCTTCGTCGAACATCATGTGGAGCAGCTTCGGATCGTCGGAAGCGTCCACCAGCGGCCGCATCCGATCGCGCAGCCGCTCCCATTTACCGAGCAGGTCGGCGACCGCGACGACCTTGCCCGCCGCCGACGGCACGAGCCCGTAGATGTAGCGCCCGACGAGACCGGTGAGCACCACCACGCCCAGCGCCGCGGAGGTCGCGGTCGCGAGCATGTTGTTCGACTGGAAGGTTGCGTGGAAGGCGATCACCACCGGGCTCATCAACCCGACGAAGGTGTGGAAGTCGAGCCAGTCGCCGATGCGGCCGACGCCGGAGAGGATGCGCAGCCGCTTGCGCAGCGGGTAGAGGAAGTTCGAGAGCATCACCAGCGTCGCGACGATGCCGACGCCGTGACCCCACGGCCCGGAGGACTTGAGGGTGGCGTGCAGCGGCGATCGCAGCCGCTGCGCGTGCGGCAGCCAGTAGTAACCCCATCCCTCCAAGGCCAGCCAGGCGAAGATCAGGAGGCCCAGGGTGAGGTAAAGCTTCCGGATCCGATGCGACTTGGGCCGCTCGGTGGCGCGCACCGCGGAGCCGCGCTTCGCGTGGGCCTCCGCTCCCCCGAGCTCTTCGCCGAAGTGCTTCTTGAGAGAGACGCCGGCCTTGGAGAGGAACTCGAGCGGCAACTCGCCGCCGATGCTGGCGATGACGTAGTCGTTCTCCAGCACCACGGGCGCTTCCGAAGCGGTCAGCACCACCTCCTCGTCGAGAATCTTCTCGACGACGGAGCCCATCAGCGACGCGACGCGACCCTTTTCGATCAGCTCCGCGATGCGCTTGCGGTTCGCGTCTCGCACGCGCCCGAAGGTCTCGCCGCGGTAGGAGATGCTGATCTCGGCGTTGGTCGAGTCGGCGAGCTGGATGGCCGCCTCCAGCGCGGAGTCGCCGCCGCCCACCACCAGCACGCGGCAGCCCTGGTACTGCTCGGGATCGATCAGGTTGTAGGTGACCTTGGGCAGGTCCTCGCCGGGCACGCCGAGCTTGCGCGGCGTTCCGCGCCGGCCGGTCGCCAGGACCACCTTGCGCGCGCGCACCGGCCCGCGGCTGGTCGCCACCTCGAAGGCGCCGTCGCTGCCCTCGATGCCGGAGACTTTGACGCCTTCCTCGATCTGGATCTTTCCTTTGGCGATGGCCTTCTTCCAGGTCTCGAGCAGCTCCTCCTTGCTGATCAGCTTCTTTCCGAACCTGCCGTACAGCGGCAGTTGCACCTGCTCGGTCATGACCACTTTCTGCCGCGGGTATTGCGCGATGGTGCCTCCCAGCGAACCCTGCTCGAGGATCCGGAAGCTGCGGCCGGCCGCCTTGAGCGCGAGCGCGGCAGCGAGGCCCGCCGGCCCCGCGCCGACGATGGCGACGTCCACCATCCCATTTCCCCGGGCCTGAGAGGTCAGCTCCGCGAGGCGGGCGCCGACCTGGATGCCCTGGGTGATCGCGTTCTTGATCAGTCCCATTCCGCCCAGCTCGCCCACCACGTGGACGCCCGGGCGACTCGACTCGAAAAATTGATCGACCATCGGCAAGTCGATGCCGCGCTCGGCGGTGCCGAAGACGAGCTTGATCGCGTCCACCGGGCATTCGGCGGCGCAGCGCCCGTGACCGATGCAGTGGTCGCCGTGGATCAGTCGCGCCGTGCCGTCGACGATTCCGAGGATGTCGCCCTCCGGGCACGACTTGAGGCAGGTGAGGCTGCCGATGCAGATGTCGGGATCGATCACCGGGTGCAGGGTGAGCGGGATCCTCTCGCCGCCCTTCGCTGCGATCTCGTGCAGCGTGCGGCGCTGGCGCGCCGCGCGGCGCACCGCTTGTGCGATCAGCAGCACGAGCGGCACCACGATCGCTACCGCAATGAGGTAGGCCGCTACGTTCAAAGGTCCCCCTGCACGAGGTGCAATACTCCGTCGGAGCTTGCGACTTCAAGAGCTGGGGGTTGCCTGAAACGTCCCATCGGGATCCTCGCTGCCTCTGGCGGTATCGTTTCTCACCTGGCTTGACAAGGTCCGCTGCTCCGCGCAGCTGGGCTCGCCGCGGAGGAAGTGTGGAGACCGCCGCAGTCCAACGACTGATGATTTTCCGCGTCACTGGAACCCGTCATGGGCGCCGCAAGATCAGGTGCACGTCGGTGCGTCCGGCTTTCACCTGATCCAGGCGAGCCGTGGGATCGGTGGGCGAGCGCGTCAGGGGATTGCCGTCCGAATCGAGGCGCGCCTCGATGAGGAGCGAGTCCGGAAAGGGCTCGCCCATCATCGCGTCGGCCTCGCTCAGCTCGAAGGTCACCGGGAAATTGGGGGGCAGTCGCTTCACGGCCCGGGGCGGACCCGTGGCCACTCCCGCCTGCCTCACGAAGACGAAGAGAACGGCGCCGGGTTGCAGCGCGCTCCTGGCGGCTGGATCGAGATCCACCGTGCCGGAGACGCCGCGGATCGGGCGCGCGCTTGCCGCTCGCGCGCCTTTCGTTCCGCCGCCGGG
>JANXXR010000602.1 GCA_025350525.1 Deltaproteobacteria bacterium | reverse complement strand
GGAAAGAATGTGCGAGAGCCTTCGCTATACCTCTTGTGATTGGGAAATTGTAGCCGTTGGCCCTAACCCTCCAATAACTAACTTGCCGGATAATTTCAGGTATATAAAAAGCACACTAAAGCCTTGCCAATGTTACGCTGCCGCCTCTTATTTCTGTAAAGGTAATGTGATAGGCTGGACTACCGATGACGCTTATTATAGGCGTGATGCCCTTGATGTAGTCTTGGAGGCTTATTTTTCAAAAGATAGATTCGCAATCTGCACACAGAAAACTATTGAGAATAAGAAAGACGTTAGCCGTGAGCATCATTTCTTTAGGAACTGTCCAGACACCCCTGCTATGGCTCCCATGGCTTTTATGGGTCGTGAGTTGTTCTGGAAAACGGGCGGGTATGAGCGTCACTTTATAAGTGGACAGGCAGAAAACTCTATCATTATGGACGCCTACGCTTTAGGTGGGTACATTGTAGACGTTCCAGATTCTATTGTCGGCATCAACCACGAAGAAGTACACGGGGGGTTTTTAAATAAGATCAAATACCGTTTAGGGAAAAACTCATTCCGTACAGGGTATTTTAATGACCGTCGGTATTTAGAGGAATGCTGGGTTAAAGAAGGATATGGAACCTACAACGAAGAAACACTTGCCCATGGTAACGTGTCCCCTGTAAGACTTTTGCGTCACCACCCGTTTAATTACGACAATATTCTAACCATCCCACAAGGCCCGTCTGGCCTATGGAGTGTAGATGTCGCCTAAACTTTCAATCATTGTCCCATCAATACGAAAACAAGGACTTATGGACTTAGCAGATTCTGTTGATATTCCCAATACAGAAATGATAGCTGTGGGCACGGTTCGCTGGTTGAAATGGAGAGGGATTGACTGTATTCAGTCTTACAGAAGCCCTAACGCCTGTCAACAGCTTGGATTAACTAATGCTGATGGTGACTATATAACATTCGCCGCTGATGACGGTGTTTTTATCCCTGGCGCATTAAAAAGAGCTTTCGACTACATGAACGAACTAAATACCTATGACTTTGTAAATTACAAAACAATATTTGTCGGTAAATACCTTGAGGGAGATAACCCCCACCCTGACATGAGCAAAAACGAATACTACCGCTTTAAATACCATAAAGCCTACAGGATGAAAGGGATTCCACAGGATGCGCTTATATTTAACTGTGGGCTTATATCCCGTAAGTTCATTTTAGAGCTAGGCGGTTGGGACTGTTCTTTTCAGGCGACGACTTGCGCTCATGCTGATTTAGGTATTCGGGCGCTTCAAGCAGGTGCAAATATGATCCTCATGGACGAACCACTTTTTAAATGCTCCCATCAACCAGGAAAGACAGGAGACCACAAACCTATTCACGAAGCCATGAAAGAGGACTTGAAAATGTTAAAGAAGTTGTACTCTAAACCACGTCAAACAAATATTGACTTATATAATTTTGAGAAAACCCCTGCAGTTTGGAAAAGGTTCCTATGATCCCCCAAATATCCCTAATCATTCCATCAATCAGACCCGCATTGTATCAAGGCGTTTATGATTCCTTTCTTAAAACCTGGCACGGCTCATTTGAGATTATCTGGGTTAGTCCCTACGATATGCCCAAACTAAAGACCATTCCAAGAGGTTCCTGTCAATTCATCAAAGACTTTGGCTGCCCTTCCCGTGCGCTACAGCTTGGATTTATAAATGCTAGGGCACAATGGCTTTCGTTTGCAACAGATGACTGTATTTTCGACTCTGATACGCTAAATCAAGCGTGGCGCACCCTTCATAGGCACGAATTTGATTATAAGACCGTAATTGTATGCAAGTACACCGAGAGCGATAACTGGTCGAAATGGATGATGACGCCATTCTATTATTGCGCCTATTTCCATGCAGACCTACGCCATTCTAATATTCCCTTCTGGTTTAAAATTTACATGAATGGACTCATATCTAAACAAGCAATGATGGACGTCGGTGGGTTTGATACTCGTTTCGAGAGCATGGCTTATACTTATAATGATCTTTCTATGCGCCTACAGTTTAATGGCTGTAATTTCTTAATAGAGAAAAACCGCCTAGACCACTGCACTTGGCAGCCTGCCGAGAACTCAGATCATTCCCCTGTTCATCATGCCTGTCTTGACCATGATAGGCCGCTATTCCAGGGAGTATATTGGGCTAAGAAGTTTGTACCTAAGGTAAAGATTCCTATTGATAACTGGAAACAATGCCCCGCAAAGTGGCCGAGACGTTACCCAAATGAATAATACAAAAGGCAAAATATGAGACTACCATGGAAAAGAAGGCGTGTTGTTGTAACGGGAGGAGTTGGGTTTCTAGGCCGTCATTTAGTTACTCAGCTTGAGAAAAAATGCGATCATGTTTTTGCTATTAACAAAGATGACTATGATCTACGCAACGAAAATCACGTTGTTGAGTTATTAAAGAACACTAACCCAGATATTATAATCCATCTAGCCGCTGCCGTCGGTGGGATAGGGGCGAATCAAGCTAATCCTGGAAAGTTCTTCTATGACAATATGGCCATGGGTATCAATATTATGGAACAGTCTAGGCAATACGGAGTCTTAAAGGTTGTGAATATTGGGTCAAGCTGTTGCTATCCATGCGATTTGACACCCCCGTTTAAAGAGGAGAATCTTTGGGGTGGGAATCCAGAGGAAACAGTTTCCCCTTATGCCTGGGCCAAGAAAATGCTACTCATAATGTCGCAAGGCTACCGTAAACAATATGGATTTAATAGCATCTTTTTAATGCCGACTAACCTGTACGGCAGTGACGATAACTTTGACCTCAATACCTCTCATGTCGTTCCGGCGCTAATCCGTAAGTTTTCTGAGGCCAGGGATATTGTGGAAGTTTGGGGCACAGGAAATGCCACCAGAGAGTTTCTTCACGTGGACGATTGCGCCAGGGCTATCATTATGGCCGCTGAGAAATATGATTCATCCGAACCTATCAACATAGGCACAGGGCAAGAGGTTCCTATTAAGATTTTAGTTGAGATGATTAAAACTTACACAGGCTTTAAAGGTGAGGTTATTTGGAATACGAGCAAGCCAGACGGTAAGCCAAGGTCAAGCTTTGATGTCAGTAAAGCAAAGAAAGAGTTTGGATTTAAAGCGGAGATACCCTTAGAGATAGGGTTAAAAGAAACTGTAGCCTGGTACAAGGAGAACTATGTCAAAACTGCATGAGTTAATTCAAGAATATGATTTTCTATTTCCCGTTCCACATGGGGGTATTTTACAGAGCTTAGATGAGCTTGAACAGTTGATTCACGAGATTGGAGACAGAAAATTCGTCTCAATGGCTGAGATAGGATCTTGCTTTGGTGGGACAGTGTGGTTATATTCTCAGCTTTTCGGAGCCGATGGCTGTCACTTTACGATTGTTGATATCAATATTGATCCCTGGTTACGCAAGGTCATTTACGAAATACAGAAGCGCAAGAATATCTGCTTCCATCTTATTGAAGGGCCTTCATCAAGGGCGGATATAGGTTCAGTTGATTTTCTTCATATCGATGCAGACCATCGTTACCACATGGTCAAAGCAGATTATGAACGACATTCACCCCAAGTTATTAAGGGTGGGATTATCCTTTTACACGACACCCTACTCGACGAAGGCCCAGGGGATCATAAATCCGGCTGTATCCGTTTCCGCAAAGAGCTTGAGGATAATGGGGAGAATATAACGACCTTTGGTGGCACAATCATGCTGTGCGATTGCTTTGGCCCTAACAAATCTAACCCTGACGATAGAAGTATCGGTATAAGTGTGGTTTATAAATAATGTACGAATACGTTGACCCCATGCTTGAGGAACAAGACAGAATAACCTTAGTTTGCACCTCCCATAATCCCGATTATAAATTACTTGATAAGATGCTGGCTAGTGCTGTTGGGTTTGATGAGGTTATCGTCCATATCAATGGAACGTTAATCAAACACAATGACCTTATTTATAAATTCAAGGATGAGCTATCCATCCCTGATGCGTATAACTATTTAATAAAGAACTATGTCAAAACTCAGTGGGTATGCTGTTTTTGTGACGACGATTATTTTTATACCGATGGACTAAAGAAGATGATTAAGGAGGTTCATGAAGGTATTGTAGCAAGCGTTGCTCATTTTAAATTCCATGTAAGTGGATATTGTCCTCCCCAAGATTTACGGGCCTGGTGGTTTGGGAAAGAATATGATTTATCCGAAAAAAGACAGATCACCCCTAAACTTCTTTCAAAGCATGGCCGACTACCTGCTGGAAGTTTCTTCCGTAAGCGTGCCTGGGAAATGGTTAGTGGTTTCCAGGGTGATAAGTGTCACGATTGGGACTTATGGCAAAGAATGTCCGCAAAAGGAATCGAGTTTAAATATTTTGACTACCTTGTTTATAATTTTGTCCGCCGTAATAACTCCGCTTGGATTAGGCAAAATCGTTGACTTTCTATCTTAATCACTTATAATCACACGACTTTAGATAATGGTTCCTCCGCCAAATTCAATTCTTCAGAATATTATTTACTAACTTCTTTTCCCCCTCTTTCTTGACTAAATCAATTTACTGTGTTAGGTTTCCTCCTTGAGAGAGGAGGGAAAGGAAAAATGATTATGGAAACACTAAAAGATCCTAACGATCATTACGGAACCACGCATCACAAGTACACAATCAATCTACCTAAATCTTTCTTGAAACAAGCAAAGATTAAATGCGAGGCCGCAGGTTTTAGAGAACTTGCCCCTTATTTCCGAGCAATATTATCAAGAGAAGTTGCAGAAGGAAGCTTGACCTTACGAGATATTATCGGGGAAAGAGAGATAAGAAGATTAGGTTGGGAGAAGATAATATCAACTCCACAGCGACGAGAAGAAAAGAAGAATGGATTTATAAATATTTCTTCTAAATCTTTTCTTGACAAAGTACGCAAGCTAAGCGTATACTTTAAGAGTAATACAGATCAACAGTTCTTTGAGTTTTGAGCCGCAGATATTATCTTCTCCGCACAAGATCTAGTCGACCTATCATATATTATAGGAAGACAAGGAGATAAGGTTCAAACTCAAAGCTAAATCGCTCGGTATAGCGTAAAGGCCCAGAGATGAATCAAATCACAAGACAAACCAAAAAATCAATCCTCCCAAGCATTGCCGAAAGAATGGCTTCTCAGCGTTCGCTGAATCATGCCCATCTCTGGCCGGATACCCTTTGCTTGGGGGGATTTTATTTTTTTGGAGGTGTCTCATGTTTAAACTGAAATCTTCCCCAAACCGTGTATGTCAGATCGAAGTCGTTGGTGAATGGGTTGATCCCGTTACTAATCTTGAGTATGACTTCTTAGCCAAGGTCATCGTAAGCCGTGATTACGATATCGAAGCTGTAGATTTCCTGGCTATTGAGGTCTATGACGGTGATGTGGCCTTAGATGAAGATGTGGCCTATATTTTGGCTAACCACAGTGCCGTTAAGAGTAACCTTGAGGCAATTGCTGGTGAAAAGGCCATAGAAAAGGTTCAAAGCGAGGATTTCTCCGCAGAATGTGAGCGTGAATAATGACTCGCCATTCTAATATCCCATTTAGAGACGAACCTGCATCGGATAGCATGGCGGACGAAATCGCCTTCATGCACCAAAAAGAGGGAGTTAATCCTAAGATGCTCCTCTCCGCTTCAATTCTGTTCATTTGTATGCTATGCGTCTTATTTCTGATGATTTGTTCATGTCAGGTGGCTCATGCCTATAGTCCTGATTATATTGCAAATGCCATTTATAAGACCGAAAACAGCAAGTCTCACCCTTATGGGATCATGGTTCATTATAAGCACACCAGCCCCCGTACAGCTTGTTTAAACACCATCAAGCACAGGCTTGCCAAGTGGGATGGGAAAGGTGATTTTATCGTGTTTTTAGGTAAAACCTACTCCCCTCCTGCCATTAATCCTAATTGGGTGCGTTTAGTTAAGCATTTCTTGAGAAATGAAATAGCATGACCAAATTCCAGAAGCTATTAAAAGATGAGTTAAAAGCCTGTAAACATAGCTTCCGGAATATGGATCTAACGAAACGTACAGAAGCGATTAACTATTACAAAGCTGAAAGCATTGATAAAAGAATAAAAAAATCATTAAAGAAAGACAATCGTGGTCAGCGCACCATCGCTTGTTAAGGAGATATATGATCGATATTGAGTGTCCCTACTGTGAAGGCAGAGGTTATATGTATGAGGAAGAATTAAAGGAATTACGTAACAAACATGAGAAGCTGGTTAGCGATTTAACGGAGAACGGAAAGTTTATATGCAAACAACGCAACAAGATTAATAAACTGGTTGAGGCATTGAAAACGGTATTAGGAGTATTAGAAGAAGGCGAGTCCTATGCGTGTGTATCAAGAAATATTGAAGTTATTGAACAAGCCCTAAATGAAGTTAAAGGAGATATATGAAAACAAAAATCACAAAACAAGACAACGAATCACCTATTCAAATAATGTTAGAAGCCGTGAAAGCCAATAGCAGCATTGATCTTGATAAGCTTGAGAAGTTTATGATTATTCAACAAGAATGGGAGAAGCGTCAATCTGAAAAAGCCTACAATAAGGCCATTTCAGAGTTCAAAGCTAACCCTCCTGAAATTATTAAGGGTACAAAGGTTAATTTTGATACCCAAAAAGGGAAAGTTAACTATAAATACGCTAATTTAGCGAATGTTATTGAGAAAGTAACCCCTGAATTAAGCAAGTACGGTTTAGCTATATCTTGGCGCACAAACCATAACGGTAAGATTACTGTCACCTGCCGCATTTCCCATGAATTAGGGCATTATGAGGAAACCTCCCTTTGTGCAGAATCAGATACTACCGGCTCCAAGAATCCTATTCAGGCTATGGGAAGCGCTGTTACCTACCTCCAACGCTATACCGCTCTAGCCTTGCTAGGATTGGCCTGTAGCGATTCTGATGATGATGGCAGGTCATCCAGTACCCCTATAGCTGAAAGTAAGAAAGAAGAACCTGTACAACCAGCTAAACCCGTATCCCTATTGGATAGGGTTGTTGG
>JANXXR010000564.1 GCA_025350525.1 Deltaproteobacteria bacterium | reverse complement strand
GGCCTCAGGCCTCAGGCTTCAGGCCTCAGGCTGTGGGCATCGAGCCTGAAGCCTCGGTTCGCGGGCTTTCTCGACGGCGGATGCGGTGGGCGCGGCGCGGCGCCGTCGCTGCGGCTGGAGTTGCTGCGGCGGCGGTGGTGCTGTTTGCGCTGCGGCCCAAGGCGGTGCCGGTTGCGGCGCCGGCCCCGGTGGCGGGTCCGCTGGCGCAGGCGGCCCAGCGCGATGACTTCCGGCCGGACCCGAAGGCGCTGGCGGCGCTGGACCGCGCCGAGGCCGACTACCGCGACGCCGCCAAGGTGCTGGAGGCCGAATATGACCGGCTCCGCCCGCAGCTCGATCCGGCGCTGGCGAAGCGGTGGGACGAGACGCTCTCGCGGGCGCACACGCAGCTGGGTGAAGCGCGGGTGGTGGCGGGCGACGACGTCAACGCCCGCATGCAGGTGCTCGACGGCTACGCAGGCTACCTGCGCTCGCTGAGGAATGTCGTGCGTCAGTCCGAGGAGGCGAATCCGTGATCCGCATCGCAGTCATGACCGCAGCGTTGCTGGTAGCTCCGCGCCTGGCAGAGGCGAAGCGCAGCCAGTGGGCTCAGGCTCCGCAGGCGCCTCAGGCTTCGCAGGCGCCTCGAGCTCCGCAAGCGCCCCGGGCGCCGCGCGCTCCGGGTGCGTGGAGCTTCGAGTTCGAGCTGCCCGAGCTCGAGGACCTCCCCGAGATCCCCGACTTCGACGACATCGCCGATCTGCCCGGCTTCGCCGACCTGGAACGCCTCCGCATCCTGCCGCGCCTTTTGGCCCGCGCCGGCCGCAGCAACGACGACGACGCTGACGACGACGACGACACGGACCACGACCACGACAAGGACCATCCGCCCGGCAAGGACGAGCCCGGCGTGCACGTCTACCGGATGAACCAGCAGAGCGAGCGCATCCTGCTGCCCCGCCTGCGCATGCGCGACGAGGACGGCATCGACGAGCGCAACGCCACCGCGCAGGCCAAGGGCAACGGCAGCGCCACGTTGCCCGTGAAGGGCCCGGTCACCTTTCAGGTGCAGGCGCAGGGCGGCGAGGTCGAGGTGGTGACGACCGACAAGCTTCAAGTGTCGGTCAGCCTCAGCGAGGCGCCCGCCGACGAGATCGTGCTCTTTGCCTTCGGCGACCGCGTGGCGCCGTCGTTTCGCGGCCGCCGCCTGCTTCGCCGCGGCAAGCTCCACGTCGAGCTGCCCAAGGGAAGCCGCCTCGACCTGGGCTCTCTCTCGGGCGACGTCAGCGTGCAGAAGCTCGCCGAGGTCCGCATCCACACTCTCTCCGGCGACGTGAAGCTCTCCTCCATCGGCAAGACCGAGGTGCAGTCGATTTCCGGCGACGTGCGCATCGACGACGCCTCCGGCCCGGTGCGCCTCCACCTCGTCTCGGGGCGGGCCAGCGTGACCACCTCGGGCACCGCGCCGCAGCTGGAGTTCCAGTCGACCTCGGGCTCGCTCGACTGGGGCGGCACCTGCGCCCGCGACTGCCACCTCTCGGCGGAGACGGTCTCGGGCGAGGTGCGGCTCTCGCTCGACCCGAAGAGCTCCTTCGAGCTCAGCTACACCTCGCACAGCGGCGAATTGCGCGACGAGCTGGGCCTCGCCGTCAAGCGCGCCCCCACCCGCAAGCACGGCATGGCCAGCGGCTGGATGGAGGCGAGCTTCGGCAAGGGCGAGGGCGTCATCGAGACCGACGCCTTCTCCGGAAACCTGGCGGTCAAGAAGAAGTAGATCCGCGGCACGCCTGGCTGCCCGCTGCCCGGCGACGTGCCCCCCCGTGGACGGCTGTCCGCTTGCTTCGGCGGATCGCGCGCCCCCAACTTGCATGAACAACCATTCGGGGGTTCACGTATGAAAAAATTCTTCCTCGCTCCTCTCGCAGCGCTCTTCTTCGCTTTCTCCGCCAACGCCTCTCCGCTCAAGTCGCTGACGCTGCAGCAGCCGCAGCAGACGGCGGACCGCGGCCTGCAGAACGGCCTCATCGAGGTGAACACGCACCGCAACGTCGTGGGCGTCATCGCCACCGACGCGCTCTACGGCGGCCTCGCCGGCCTCGCCATCGGCGCCGGCGTGGCGCTGCTGCAGAACGACGGCAACTGGGGC
>JANXXR010000556.1 GCA_025350525.1 Deltaproteobacteria bacterium | reverse complement strand
CGGCAAGCTGCGCACCGATCTCGCCAAGGAGTACCTGATCGCCAAGGGCAAGCACATCAACGTGCACGCCGGCGACCGGGTGAAGGCGGGCGACCCCCTGATGGACGGCGCGGCCAACCCGCACGACATCCTCAAGGTGCTGGGCGAGAAGGAGCTGGCCCGGTACATGGTGGACGAAGTGCAGGAGGTCTACCGGCTGCAGGGCGTGAAGATCAACGACAAGCACATCGAGGTGATCGTTCGCCAGATGCTGCAGAAGGTCGAGATCGTCGATCCGGGCGATACCACGTTCCTGGTCGGCGAAATGCCCGACCGTCTGGAGATGGACGAGGAAAACCTCAAGACCAAGGCGGACGGCGGCAAGCCGGCGGTGGGCGAGCCGCTCCTGCTCGGCATCACCAAGGCGTCGCTCTCCACCGAGTCGTTCATCTCGGCGTCGTCGTTCCAGGAGACCACCAAGGTGCTCACTGAGGCGGCCATCTCCGGGCGCGTGGACTACCTGCGCGGCCTGAAGGAGAACGTCATCATGGGCCGCCTCATCCCGGCGGGCACCGGCCTCAACGCCTACAAGCACCTCGACATCGAGGTGGAGACGCCCATCGACGAGGTGGAGGCGGCCGAAGAGGCGCTGGCCATCGCCGCGGGCGGCGAGTCGCAGACGGCGATGGGCGCGGAAGAGTAGAGGCAGCTTCCAGCGTAACTCGGGGGACACGATCGCCGCGGCCGCAGCCGCGCATCGTGTCCCCGTCTGATTGCATCGGGCGCCCGTCGCGCTTGCCGGTTAGCCTCCGGGCGCGTGAGAGATCCTTCCCGGCAGATCGTCGTCACTGGCGCGGGGGTCTGCTGCCACCTCGGCGACGACCTGGAGCAGATCGAAGCCCTGCTGCGCGCGGGACGGACGCTGCCCTTCATCCCTTGTCCCACCGCCGTCGAGATCAACTCCGGCTCCGTGCTGGCGGGCACCTACCGCGGCGACCTGCCGCTCGACCGGAAGCTGGAGCGCTTCATGGGCCGCGCCGCGCGCATGGCGCACCGGGCGGCGGTCGCGGCGCTTCAGCAGTCGGGCCTCGAGCGGCGCGACCTCGCCGTGGTCGCGGGCAGCGGCACCGGCGACGTGGCCGCCCACCTCGAGGTCGAGCAGTCGTGCGCGAAGCCGGGCGGCGCGCGCAACGTCGCGCCCACGGTGGTGCCGCGGATGATGTCGTCTACCGTCTCCGCCAATCTGGCGACCGCGCTGGGGACCAGCGGGCCGTCGTTCAGCGCCAGTGCGGCCTGCGCCGGCGGCGCCTGGAACATCCTGCTCGCCGCCGAGCTGGTGGAGCAGGGTCACGTCGAGGCCGCCATCGCGGGCGGCGCCGAGGTCGCCGATCGGGACTTCATCGCCGGCTTCGATTCGATGCGCGCCTTGAACCGAAAGGACAACGAACGCCCTGATCGCGCCTCGCGTCCCTATGCGGCCGACCGCGCCGGCTTCATCTTCGGGGAGGGCGCGGGCATCGTCGTCCTCGAGACGCGGGCGCACGCGGAGGCCCGCGGCGCCGCCATCCTCGGCTCGCTGCGCGGCTACGGCATGTCCTCGGACGGCAGCGGCGAGATGGTGCGGCCGTCGGAAGAGGGCGCGGTGCAGGCGATGGAGCGCGCCCTGCGCCACGCCGGCGTGAGGCCGGCCAGATCGACTACGTCAACACCCACGCCACCTCGACGGTGGCGGGCGATCTCTGCGAAGTCCGCGCGCTGCGCCGCGTGCTCGGCGGCCGCCACCTGCCGTACTCGTCCACCAAGGGCTACACCGGGCACACCGTCTCCGCGGCCGGCGCCATCGAGGCCATCTTCACGCTGGCCATGCTGCGGGGAGGATGGATCGCTCCCTCGGCCCACGCCGAGCCGCTCGACCCCGAGCTGGCCGACTATCCCCCGCTGCTGCGGCCGCTCTCGAAGCCGCTCGATCTCGCCCTCTCGAACTCGCTCGGCTTCGGCGGCACCAACGTCTCGCTGGTGCTGGGCCGCTAGAGCCGGCCTGAGCGAAGGTGGGCGCTTTCTCCCGCGTCCCGCACATCCCTGAAAAAATTTGTGACCTGCCGCCACGGGCCGGGTGTCTGGTTCGCTGGAGGCAACCCATGAAGACACTGATCAGTGCAGCGCTCGTCGCCGTCGCCGGATGTGGCGGCTCCAATCTGTCCCTCAGCGTTCGCGCCGGTGCGCCGGCCGCGACCGCAGCGTCCAGCAGCGCGCTCACCCTCTCGAACGGCATCGTCGTGAGCCGCGTGCGCATCGTCGTCACCAAGGTCGAGCTCGAGCTGGCCAAAACGGCCGACGCCGGGCTCGCCGACCTCGAGGAGCACGAGCTGAAGGCCGGGCCTTTCCTCATCGACCTGTCCGGTGCCACCCTCGACAACGGCACGCCGGCCACCGTCGCCACCGCCGGGCTGCCGGCGGGCACCTACAAGGAGATCAAGTTCAAGATCCACAAGCTGCAGACCGACGAATCGGGCGTGGCCGCGGACGCGGCCCTGCAGGCCATGGCGACGTCGGGCGCGTCGATCATCGCCGACGGCACCATCGACGGCGTGGCCTTCAGCTTCTCGACGCCGATGGACGTCGAGCAGGAGCTGGAGGGCTCCTTCGTCATGAGCGCCACCAGCAACCTGACGCTCAACGTGGACGCGACCTCGTGGTTCGGCGGGGCCGGCAGCGCGCGGCTCGACCCGCGCGACGCCACCGTGCGCGGGCAGATCGAGAGCAACATCCAGCACTCGTTCAAGGCCTTCCGCGACGACAACAAGGACGGCCACGAAGACTGATTCGGCCAGGTCGGGCAGGTGCGGGCGCTCCTCAGCGAAAGGGGCGCCCGCCTTGCTTCGGGCCAATGCTAGCGCGCCAGCCCGATCTCCCTGCGGAAGCGCCAGAGCGCGTGAAGGGCGAGGCCCACGGCCAACGTGGCGAAGGAGAGGATGACGTCGTCGCGGCCGATGCCGTTGAGGAAGAGCAGGCAGCCCACCGTCGCCAGCACCGGAATCACCGGACCGAAGGGCAGCACGAATCCGCTCGGCGCCCGCGTCCGGCGCAGCACCAGCACCGCCAGGCAGGTGGGCACGTACTGGGCGAAGACGGCGGCGTTGTTGAGATCGGCCAGCCGGTCGAAGTCGGCGAAGGCTGCCAGCGCCGAGCAGCAGACGGCGCAGAAGAGGATGGAGACGAAGGGCGTGGCGAAGCGCGGATGCGCCTTGGCGAAGAGCGAGGGCAGCTCGCCGGCCTCGCCCAGCGCCGAGAGGTAGCGGGGCGACACCAGCGCCACCGCGGTCAGGTAGCCAAACGACGAGATGACCGCGCCCACGGTGATGAAGCGCCCCGCCCAGGGCCCGAGAAAAGCGCCGGCCGCCTCGGCCAGCGGCTTGTCTGCGAGGGCCGGATTCGGGTGCGTGCCGATGAAGACGATCTGCACCAGCGCGTAGAGGATGACCGAGCCGAGCAGCGCGCCGAAGAGCGCCAGGGGGACGTTGCGCCTCGGGTTGTCGGTCTCGCCGGCGGGCACCGGCACGTACTCGAAGCCGGTGCAGGCGAAGAGCGCCGCGAAGCCGCCCAGCTTGAGCGCGGAGAGCGTGCCGACTCCGTTCGGCGGCGGAATCGAGAGCCGGTGCCAGTCGACGAAGAAGAGCCCGACACCGATGAAGAGCGCGATGGGGATGAGCTTCGCGCCGCTGAAGAAATCGCTCACCAGCGCGCCTGGCCGGATGCCGCGGTAGTTGAGCGCGGCGAGGCCGGCGATGACGGCGATGGCGAGCCCGATCTGCGGCCCCGTTTGCGAGAGCAGCGGGATGAGATAGGAGAGGTTGCGCCCGAAGCCGCGGGCGACGGCGCCGAAGGCGAAGAGGTTGGCGGCCAGCGCCATCCAGCCGACGGCGACGCCGACCCAGCGGCCGAAGGCGTCGCGGGCGTAGAGGTAGGGGCCGCCGTTCTTGTCGGCGCGCCCCGAGGCCTCGCAGAAGCAGAGCCCGACCAGGAGGCACACCGAGCCGATGGCGAACCAGGCCGCCCAGGATAGCCCGCCCGAGGCGGCGAAGACCTTGGCCGGCAAGAGGAAGATGCCGGTGCCGATGATGCCGTTGATCCCGAGGCCAACGCAGTCGAGCAGGGTCATCTTTTTTGGGAGCACGCTCCCTCATGCCGCCAAAAAACGCCGCGCACCAGAGCTTTCTGGCAGGCGGTCTCCTGCCGCAGCGGCGGGCTTTCATGCGGCGTGTTCGCGGAGCTTGACACGAGAGACTTCGTCAGTATGATGGCGCGCCTTTTCGGCCCGGGAGTTCAGAGCTTCGGGCCGTCGGGACAAGTGACCGTATTCTTTTGCCGTTGCCGGCATCTTCGCGGCAGTGGCGGCGCGTTGAAAGGCATCGATGCCGACGATCAGTCAGTTGATTCGCAAGGGCCGCGACAAGGTCATCTACAAGGGCAAGGCGCCCGCCATGACCCGCTGCCCGCAGAAGCGCGGGGTCTGCACGCGCGTCTACACCACCACTCCCAAGAAGCCCAACTCGGCGCTGCGCAAGGTGGCCCGCGTGCGCCTCACCAACGGGATGGAAGTCACCAGCTACATCCCGGGCGTCGGACACAACCTGCAGGAGCACTCGGTGGTCATGATCCGCGGCGGCCGCGTCAAGGATCTGCCGGGCGTGCGCTACCACATCATCCGCGGCACCCTCGACAGCGTCGGCGTCGCCGGCCGCAAGCAGAGCCGCTCCAAGTACGGCGCCAAGCGCCCGAGCTAAGGACAGACTGACATGCCTCGTCGCCGCGAAGTTGCCAAGCGCAAGATTCTCCCCGATCCCAAGTTCCAGGACCGGCTGCTCGCCAAGTTCATCAACGACATGATGCGCAAGGGCGAGAAGTCGGTGGCCGAGCAGGTCTGCTACCGCGCCATGGACCGCGTCCAGCAGGTCACCAACGACGACCCGCTCAAGACCTTCAAGAAGGCCCTCGACAACGTCAAGCCGGTGCTCGAGGTGAAGAGCCGGCGCGTCGGCGGCGCCACCTACCAGGTGCCGGTCGAAGTGCGGCAGGACCGCCGCGTCGCCCTCGCCATGCGCTGGATCATCGACTACGCCAAGGAGCGCGGCGAGAAGACGATGGACCAGAAGCTGGCGGCCGAGCTGCTCGACGCTTCCAACAACCGCGGCAACGCGGTGAAGAAGCGCGAGGACACGCACAAGATGGCGGAGGCCAACAAGGCTTTCGCGCACTACCGCTGGTAGTCGGCCGATAGGGCCGTCACCACGTTTTGATTTTCGACGCGGGGCTGCTCTGTGGAGCGGCCCCGCTGCGCTTCGGAGGGCCCAATTCGCCCTGGAGCGGCCCCGTGCCAGTGATATGTCCCGAAATCATGCAGAGAGCGCGGCAGCTCGAATTCTCCTCTCACGGAGGCAGGCGCGTCGGAGCAGGCAGGCCGCGCGGCGCCCGCGTCTCGCGCACCGGCTGGCACCGCGCCAAGCGCATCCCGCACTGGATGCGCGCGCTCCGCCGCTCAGCGGCCAGGACACTGACTTCTCCCTTTCTTCGTCAGCGCCGTGGTCGAATAGCTGATGCGGAGTAGGATCGGGGGGTGATGAACGGATTCCCTGGCCCCCTTCCGTGCTCCCTGCTCGCCACGCTTCTCTGCGTGGGTCCGGCGTTCGCAACCGAACCGGGCTCCCAGCAGGAGGCGCGGAGCCTGCGCGTGCATCTGCTCAGCGACGACGACCGGGTCGAGCTGAGACGCTCTGGCTTGGAGCGGGAGGAGCTCGTCTGCAAGACCCCCTGCGACACAGTGGTCCGGGTTCAGCCGACTGACCTGTTCACCCTCGACGGCCGAGGGCTCGCGGGCAGCGCGCCGTTCTCTTTTCTTCCGCGCAACGGAGACATCACACTGCGTGTTCGCGCAGGGGCCCAGGGCCCGCGCATCCTCGGCGCGGCGCTGATGGGAGCGGGGCACTCCGTCATGGTCGGGAGCGCTCTGTATGCTCTGCCGCAGCTCTATTTCGGCGAGGTGTTTTGCGATGGCCGCCCTGCCTGCAAGGACGACAACGCCAGGACGAGAGCGGCGACCCTCACGGTCTTCCTGGTAGGGCTTGGAGTCGGGCTGACGGGACTTCTGATCTGGCTCGCCCGCCAGCCGACGCGCTTCACCGTCGAGCAGTAGCGCCGCTGTTTGGGCGACCGCTAGACAGCAGGCCCCCCGCTGGCCCGCTGCAGGGCTGGCGCCCGCTGGAGGCCACGCGTGCTCTCCCGCCACACGGGCGGGCACTCCATCTTGACGCGCGGCATCCCGCTGTGTAAAACGCCGCCTCGCTTCCGAGATCCGGTCTTTCTCAAGCAGTCCTTCATCCAGTCGGGCGCCCCAGCCGGGCGTCGCCTTCGCAGAGGATTTTTCCGTGGCCCGCATCTTCCCCCTCGAGCGCTGCCGCAACATCGGCATCATGGCGCACATCGATGCGGGCAAGACCACGACCACCGAGCGGATCCTCTTCTACACCGGCGTCAGTTACAAGATCGGCGAGGTGCACGAAGGCACCGCGGTGATGGACTGGATGGAGCAGGAGCAGGAGCGCGGCATCACCATCACCGCCGCCGCCACCACCTGCTACTGGCCCCCGCAGGCCGACCGCTCGAAGAGGGCCGCCCCGTCCACAAGATCAACATCATCGACACCCCGGGGCACGTCGACTTCACCATCGAGGTGGAGCGCTCGCTGCGCGTGCTGGACGGCGCGGTGGCCGTGTTCGACGGCGTCAACGGCGTCGAGCCGCAGAGCGAGACCGTCTGGCACCAGGCCGACAAGTACAAGGTCCCGCGCGTCTGCTTCATCAACAAGATGGACCGCGTCGGCGCCGACTTCTTCATGTCGGTCCGCACGCTGGTCGATCGCCTGGCGGCGAAGCCGGTCATCATCCAGCTGCCCATCGGCGCCGAGGAGAAGTTCGAAGGCGTCATCGACTTGGTGGAGATGCAGGCGCTGCGCTTCGAGGGCGAGAAGGGCGAGCGGGTCATCGCCTCGCCCATCCCCGCCGAGCTGCACGACCAGGCGCGCGAGTACCGCCACAAGCTCCTCGAGGAAGCGGCCGAGTACGACGACGACGCGCTCCACGCCTACCTCGACAAGGGCGAGGTTCCCTCCGCGCTCCTCAAGCGGGCGCTGCGCAAGGGCACCATCGCCATCAAGTGCTTTCCGGTCCTCTGCGGCAGCGCCTTCAAGAACAAGGGCGTGCAGAAGATCCTCGACGCGGTGGTGGACTTCCTGCCCAGCCCGCTCGACATCCCTCCGGTCCACGGCAAGCTGCCGAAAACGGGCGAGGACGCGGTGCGCGAGACGAGCGACAAGGCCCCGTTCTCGGCGCTGGCGTTCAAGATCATGGC